>JABEVL010000168.1 GCA_013043995.1 Spirochaetales bacterium
CCAGCGGCGTATCTTTCCAGCCCAATACCTCGGTGAGTTTGACGTGCAAGCAGCAGCCCCCTTCCTCGGGGTAATCCAGTTTCCGCCGCCCCCCCGACGGCAGGACGATCCAGCGGGGAACCGCGGAGTCTAGCCTTTGGCTCCAGTCCCAACCCAGACGTTCCGCCAAGGCGTCCATCAAGCAGCTTTCGGGAAAAAGCTTCCCGTTGTCCCAGTTCAAATGAGGCTCTGCCCAAAGTTCCAACTCGTCCCTCAAGGTTTCGACGGTCCAGCGTTGCCAAGGCGGACCTCCCCTTGCCTTCGCCCAGAAGCGCACCCGGGCCAGCCAGAGGCGCGATTCCTCGGTCCAGGGCAAGGCCGTGAGCCCTTCCTGAGCGCGAACGGCGTCCAACCATGCTTTTCTTACTGTGGACGGGGATTCCTTGAGGGCGACACCTGTTTTTTCGAGCACCAGCGCCCCCAAGCGGCGCGTGCGGAATAACCTGGGGTTCCCTAAAATATCCTCCGCTTCAAAGCTTGCCAGCGCTCCGTTTTCAGCAATTTTTGCCAGGTCGGCCTCCGACAGGGGTGCCGCGCTGAAGATTTTCCCCACGCCGGATCCCGCGTCGGCTTCGGCCACGGCAAGACAGCGTTCCCTCGCCAGGTCCCCGGTGACCCTGAGGCTCCGGCCTCCTGCCGTCTGGTACTGTGAAACGGGGCCCTGCGGACCTGCTTCGGGGCCCCACTGACGCAGGGCAACTTTTTCTGGATAGGCCCAAGCCAGCAAAAGTCCCACCTTCGACGTTTCGACCGCTCCTTTTTTTACCTCAAGACGGTTCAAAAAAGTCTGAAAGCTTTTCTCGATTCCTGGGTTCGTACCTTCGAGCCTTCGGCGAAAATCGGCGTCACGCACAGAGTCATCGCGATTTTGAAGAACCGCGGCGATCCGTGCCGCGGTCACACCCGAGCCGATTTGCCTTCCCTTGAGTAGTAGATGCGCTAAGCGCGGCGGTAAGCCCAACCGTCCCATTTCACGCCCCAGGTGCGTGGGCTTATGTTGCAAATCCACGGCCTCAAGCCGTTCCAGCAACCCCAACGCCGCGTTCCAGCCCGCGAGAGGCGGTTCGTCAATCCACGTCAGCTGACCGGGGCCTCCAGACCCCCAAAGCACGGCGTCCAGTACCACGCCCCCAAGGTCAGCCCTGAGGATTTCGGGCTGAGGAAAAGGTTCCAAGGTCTCACGAAGAGGCCACAGGCGCCAGCAAAGCCCCGGTCCAGTCCTTCCGGCCCGTCCCCGGCGTTGATCAGCGTCCGCCTGGCTTTCCCGCTCGGTCACCAGACGGTCCAAGTCATTTCGAGCGTCAAACCTGACAAACCTCGACCACCCCGCATCGATCACAAGACTCACGTCGGGAAGCGTCAAACTCGTTTGGGCCACCGCCGAAGCGAGCACCGTGCGACGGCGGGGCGAAGGCTCAAACAGAGCCGACTGTTGGGAATTCGCCAGCGTACCGTGAAGCACGGCAAGAGTTTCCTCACGGCGTTGCGCCTTATCCTCTAGCAAGCCCTTCACGGCCTGGATTTCCCCCCAGCCCGGCAAAAAAACCAAAATTCCGCCGCTCACAGCCTCCCAGCCGTCTTCAACGGCCCGGGCGGCGGTTTCGATCCAAGGTTCCCCCTCGCGTCCCGGTCTGTAAGTCGTCTGGACGGGGAAGGCCCGGCCTGGGCTGTGGACCTCGACCGCATCGGGCAAGACACCGCGCGCCGCCCGAACGTCAAGGGTCGCCGACAACAACCCCAGCCGAAGGTCCGGGCGCAGGTTCCTGCGCACGTCCACACAAAACGCCAGCCCCTCATCGGCGGGCAAGGTTCTCTCATGAAACTCGTCAAAAAGGACAGCTCCTACACCGGGCAGGTCGGCGTCCTCTGCCAAAAGGCGCAGTAAAACCCCTTCAGTCATCACCTCGATCCGAGTCCGGGGCCCCGCACGGGTTTCCTCGCCTGTACGCCATCCCACGGTTTGTCCGACGAGCTCGCCCAGAAGCTTGGCCAAGCGGCTGGCCCCCGCGTAGACCGCCAACCGGCGAGGTTCAAGGACAAGCAACTTTTGCCCCTTCAGCCAGGGCTCATCGAGCATGGCCAAGGGCAAAACCGTCGTCTTGCCGGCTCCGGGTTCCGCCGTCAACAATAAAGGGAGATTTTCAGAGAAGACGCGCCGACATTCCGGCAAAAGCGCCAGGATCGGCAGGTCGAGGGACTTGAGGAGGTCCGAAGAAATCACAGACCCAGGGTGCGGGAATCCAGCAAGGCCAAGAAGACACCCACCAGGGTCAAGGAAAGTAACCACCCCAAAAAGCCCGCATGGATCAGCAAACGCCGTTTAGGCTGTTTGCGCAGGGAACTCCAAGGAAGATCGGTGGCGATCATCCCGAGCCATCCCACAAAAGAGCCCAGGTAGGTCGTCAACGCGGCAAAGTCTACCCATCCGCGCCAGCGCACCGTGGTGTGCAGGGTCAGAGGAATCCAGACCTTGCTGGCTAACTGGTAGAACACCCAAGCAAAAGCGATTGTACCCAAGTAACCGGCAATCATGTTGACGGTTTTCCAGGTACCAACGGACTCTTGTCTGTAAAGAACGATGAGCTCGGTCGCCGTGACGACCAAGAGCATGGCAAGCGGAAGTCCGAAATAAAAAATTAAATTCCAGGGCTGGTTGGAAGAAAGAAGCTCCCAAAAATGCGAATCTGGCATGGCAACTCCTGGCCCCATTCTCACCCAGGTTGCCCAAGGTGTCAACAGGAGCCAACGAGCCCCAAAAACACAAAACCCGGCCTGCGCCGGGTTTCAAAAGAAGCCTTGGGAGACAAAAGCCCCTACTTCTTGACGCGTTCCTTGTAGGTGCCGTCCCGGGTATCGACGCGAATCCATTCGCCCTGTTCGCAAAAGAGCGGAATCATGATTTCGTAGCCCGTATCGAGTTTAGCGTGCTTGAGCGAGCGGCCCGAGGTGTCGCCTTTGATTCCAGGTTCGCAGTAGACAACCTGGCGGTCGACGAGGATGGGAAGTTTAACCGAGACGGGCTTGCCTTCGTAGAAAACGATTTCAACGTCCATCCCCTCGGAAATGAAGTTGGGGGAGTCTCCCAACTCTTCACGCTCGATCTCGTACTGCTCGTAGGATTCGTTGTCCATGAAATGGAAGGTATCTCCCGTGCTGTACTGAAAGTTCATCTTCTTGGTGTCCAGGGTGACGTCTTCAAAGGTGTCGGACATACGGTATGCTGCGTCGGCCGTGACTCCAGTCAGGAGGTTCTTGACGCGAAGTTTGGTCACCGACATGTTGCGGCCCGTTTTGGTTCCTTCTAATTTTTGGACGACCAGAACTTCAGTACCGTTTTTGTAACAGTCGCCGACTCTCAATTCGGATGCTGCGATCATAATTATTCCTCTCGTATGGGTTGCCCGAAGATTATAGTCGAAAGCGTCCGATAAATTCCAGCAGGGAACGCTCCAAATTCAGATGATTTTCAACCCAGTCCGCAAATTGTTCCAGGACAGCCTCCAGCTCAACGCGCCGTTCGAGCAAAATTCCGTAGCGTTCGCGGGCGGGCTCGGTCCAACTGTCGTACCGACGATCGTTCAAGGACCTGAACTCCCGGCTCCAGGCTTCAAACAAATCTTCTTTTCCCTTGAAAAACGGTTTGGCGACGGCAAGAAAGGCGTCAACCTTTACCCGTTGGTGGGCGTCGGCCTGAAGGTAGGCGTGCCACAAGAAAGGCTTCCCCGAGAGGACGGCACGAACCCAGGAGTCCTCGCCGCGGACGATCAGAAAATCACAGGCCAGCAAAAGTGCGTCAAAAGCCGTCTGCGGCAAAAAGGGAAGTTCTTGAAGGCGGATGTTTTTGGTTCCAGGATGGGCTGCTATGCTTTGAAAACTGCTCCGCACCCCTTCGGCAGATCGTCCTGACGCAGAAAAAACGACAGCAGTCTGGTCGTTGCTCAAAGACCAGTCGGCCAGATCTTTCCAGAAGGAGGAGTAATCGTGCTCGTAGGAAAAAACCAGGAGCCAGAGGCTCTTTTCGGCCACGCCGGGCGTCCAACGTTGCTCCAGTGCCCGGCGAAGGAGCATCCGCTGAGATTTGAGTTTCAAAAACTCAGGATCCAAAAAAACTCCCCCTGTGCGCTCGCTAAACCCGGGCACAAAAAAATACTTTTCGACACCAGGAACTCCCGTCGGCGAAGGTAGAAGATGGTACTCCTGGGCCCAGGCTTCGGCGGTCAGGTATTCCAGGTGGAGAACAAGACGGCACTTGAGCGCACTCAAACGGCCCCCGCGAAATGCTTCCTGGTACCAGTCCGGCGGGCTTTCCCCAAAGGCCTCGATCAGAACGTCGGCGTCACCCGGGGCAGCGTCGGGGTCGTTTCGGCTTTTCTCGACGTCCCAAAAACGAATCTGGGGCAAGGTTTCAGGGACCAAGGCGGTGAAGGTTTCCACGCCCGAGAAAAAAAGGCGCACCCTGAGGCTTCCGTCGCACAAGACCAAACCCCGGGCCAGCCGCCCTACGACGGCCGCGTCGCCCAAATTGTCGATAATCCGGCAAAAAACGTCGATCAACAAGGCGACGAAACCCTGTTTTCTGCTGTATATTTCGGTTCAACCATGAAGAAAATCCTTCTTGTCCTTTTTACTTTCTGCACCCTTGGTCTTTCCGCTCAAACACTGACGGACTTGACCAACCCTGTCTACCATGACCTTGAGGCCTGGGCCAACCAGGGGTACATCCGCATCCTTCCTATGATCAAACCCTACTCGGGGATCCTTTTGGCTTCCCTTCTCAAAGAAGTCGTCCAGAACGGTGACGCCCAGGCCCAAGAGAAGGCTCGGAGCTACCAAAAGGTCTTTTTCCAGAACCTCACCTACCCGGACATCCTCCTGTCCCAGGACAGTCTTGCCGGACCCCAAGGATACTACGGACTCACCAGTCTTGATTTTCAGTCCCGCGGCATGCTGGGACCCAACGTTTATGCCGACGGCCAGTACGGCATCCTGGGGATTCAGACCACCGCCAGCGACCCCCAGCTCGACCCGGCCAACGTTTCGGCCCAGATCGCTCCTGTGTTTTCCCCCCTCCGCCTCGATTACAAACTTGACAAAACGAGTTTGACCGTCGGCAAGCAGCAACTCGGCGTGACCTTTAACTACGCCACGACCGTCAGTGTCGGGAACGATGCCGTTTCCTTCCAGACTGGCTACTCCCGGACCTCGATCGATTCCTACGAGGGCGACTCCATCATTTTGAGCCCTCAGGCTTTTGCGGCTCCCCAGATGACCTTCACTTGGCGTACGCCCGACACGGTTTACCAGTCGCTCTTCATGGCCCTGGACGCCCGGCTTCTCAACGGTCAGGGGGCTGGGTTTCCTGGCAAGTACCTCAATTTTAGCTCTTTTCAATGGAGAACCCCCTCCCCGCTTGAAATTGACCTTGACCAAACCGTCGTTTACGGCCAGAGGCTCGATCCGGGTTACTTCATTCCAGGCATCCCCTTTCTCCAGGCTGAAATGTACGGCAATACCGACAACCTTTTTCTGGGTGCCGGTCTTAAATACTTCTTTCCCAACGACATCCGCGCCGACGCCCAACTTTACCTCGACGACTTTACCATCGTGAAGTTCTTGGCCGGCAACTTCAACACGGGCTTTAAGGCGGCGGCCAACTTGAACCTCGAGTGGACGCCTTCCAAACCCGGACTTTTTAAACAGCTGGGCATCGAGTACACTCTGGTCACGCCCTACACCTACACCCACACGCCCGACTACATCGACAACCCCGATGGGGCCAACCTCAGCAACTACATCAACGGTATCGCTGGCGCCTCCGCACCCGTCAACTACCTGGATTACACCACGAACGGGGCGGGTTTGGGCACCGTCATCGGCCCCAACTCCGACCGCCTGCGGGTGAACGCCAGCCTCAACGGCCCCTGGGATTCGAGCATCACCTCGGAGCTGGCAATGATCCGTCACGGGAACGCCTCGGCAGGGGCCAACACCGTTTACTACGACTACCTGAACTACACCCAGCCGGGGACGGTATTTGACCCCGGGTACGACATCAATAACGGCGGTGCTAACAACCTTTATGAAACTCTGAATTTTTTGAATCAGACGACCATCATGACGGTTTTTCAGGCCTCGCTCGGTTTCAAACTTCCTTTTGTTTTAGGACCTCGCTCCACCCTGACGCCCTACGTCAAGCTCGAGGGGGAATGGTACCGTAACCTCAACGAGGTTGCCGGGGACAACGGCTTTACACCGTTTGTCTACTTTGGCGGCACCTGGGAATTCTGATGCAACGCCCCGTCCTGGCCGCCCTGTTGGTGTTTCTTGCGGGGGCGCTGTGGTCAGAGTCGCTGGCAGATATTTTCTCCCCCTACATCCAACGGGGGGGCGACCAGGTCGTCGCACGAAAGGACGTGGTTAAACTGCTGGAGTGGTCTGCGGACCATACGGCGAACGTGTTTGACCTGATGGACGAAGCCGGACTTTACCTGAGCAACCGGGGAGTTCGCCTGACGGTTTGGGGTAACGACCTGAGGGCCGCCGTCGCCGGGCGTTTCAAACTGGGCGACGCCCGGGTTGACGCGCTATTTCCGCTTGCAAGCCTGATCAGCTTGACGCTGGGTGCCAGGAACGGTCACGAAGGCGAGGTGGAGGTCTTTCTCACCCAGCCCCATTCTGGCTTTCTGGAACTCGGCGATTTTTCGCTTGCCCAGCATTACGGGTTTAGGAGCTTGGGACCAAAGTCCCTGACGGGTGCTTTTGGTGTTCATGTCAAAGAAGGCTGGTTGAAGTTTGACCTCGACCAAGTCGACAGGGTGCCGGATCCTACTGGGCACGGAAGCCCCAATTTCATCGCCATCCATCTCAAGTTTTTTCCCAGGCCCAAACAATGGCTCATCGAACCGATCACCGTTTTGCCGTGATAGCCCTTTCCCAAACCTGGCGTGTTTTCTCAAACATCGCCTCAAAAGTAAATTCGGTTTCGTAACGTTGCCTTCCTGACCGCCCCAGCTCCAGGCAGAGGCTTTTTTGTTGAAAAAGAAGCCGGAGTTTTGTAGTCAAGGCTTCCACGTCACCTGCGGGAACGGTAAATCCCGTCTCCCCGTCCGTGACGGCTTCGCGAACCCCACCGACGTCCGAAGCCACGACGGGCAACCCTGCCCTCATGGCTTCCAAGATGCTCCTAGGGAATCCTTCCCAACGGCTGGCAAGGATAAAAACATCGGCGGCCTCCAGGCGCTCCGGGACGTCATGCACCTGGCCTGGAAAACTCACCCTTTTTGTCCAGCCCCAGTCAGCGGCCTTTTTTTGGTAGGTTTCCAGCAGGGGCCCGTCTCCGATAAGTTCCAGGGACCAGGGTTCACCCTCGAGCGACTTTAAGGCCTCAAAAAGCGTCTCGTGGTCTTTTTGGGGCACAAACCTCGCAGTCATGACAAGCTTGAGGCCAAGGGTTGATAGCGGCCTAGAGACGGACTTTCGCCAAGGCATCCCGTTGTGGACCAGGATGATCTTTTGTTCACTTCCCAGGTGGTAGCGCAGGGCCAGCTTTTGATCGTAGCCTGAAACTGTAATGATACGCCGACTGACCCTGGCCAAGACCGTTTCGGTCATCAAGACAAGGAACTTCTGCCAGGCTGGGATGCCCTCGGCAAACTGCCAGCCGTGGGCTGTAAAAACTGCGGGAACCCCTGTCAGCCAAGCCGCAATGCGGCCGACGAGTCCGGCCTTGGCCGTGTGGGCCGATACGAGGCGGGGACGGAAACTGCGCATCAAGCGTACGGCTTGGGCAATGGCAAAAAAATCCGCAAGCGGATTAACGGATCGTCGCAGGGCCGGCAGGAGAAAATGTTGGACACCCGCGGCATCCAGCTGTTCCTGCAGGGCTCCCGACGTCCCGAGGGCGACGGCAACACGCACCCCCAGAGCTTTGAGATGTTGAGCAAGATCGCGGACGTGGATCTGCGCCCCTCCGATCAGGTCGCCCCGCGTGATGACAAAGAGGACCGATTCGGGCAAAAAGGAGTCAGTAGGCATTTTTACCGAACAAGCCCTTGAAAGGCGTTAAAAGGACGATCTTGAGGTCGAGAAAGACGGACCAGTTTTCGATGTAGTAGATGTCGGCGTCAACACGGTCCTGAATCGAGGTATCCCCGCGCAAACCGTTGATTTGAGCCCACCCCGTCAAGCCGGCTTTCACGGCGTGACGCCGCTTAAAATAAGGATACTGGTTCTTGAATTGTTCGACAAAGTAAGGTCTTTCAGGACGGGGGCCAACCACGGACATCTGGCCTAAGAAAATGTTGAGGAACTGAGGAATCTCGTCCAGCGAGGTGCGCCTGAGAAAGCGGCCGAGAGGAGTTACCCTCGGGTCGTCTTTGGTCGTCCAGATTGTCGCAGAATCCTTCTCGTTCTGAACCCTCATCGTTCTGAATTTGAGCATCTTGAACGTTTTATTGTCCAGCCCGACTCTCTCCTGAAGAAAAAACACAGGACCTTTCGACGTCAGTTTGATCAAAAGGGCAATCAGCAGGAAAAGCTCGGAAAAAACCAGCAGGAATACACAGGAAAAAAGAAGATCAAAGGTTCTTTTGAGAACCCTGTTTACCCCTGACCTCGCCGGGATGTCCCTGATCGTCAAAACAGGAAGCCCGTCGTAGTTCTCGATACTCCCGTTCACGGTCACTAAATCGCTGTAACTGGGAACGATCTGCAGGTGTATACCCTGGTTGTCGCAAAGGCTCAGCACACGTTTCAAATTTTCGTGGTAATCACTGTGACCGGCGTAGATCATATAACGGGGCTGGAGTTTTTCGACGAGACCTTCCAGCTCCTCGATCTGTCCCAGCACGCGCTCTCCAAGACCCGCCGCCTCGTCGCCCGGTTCTAAAACAAACCCCGAGACACGCAGCCCGAATAGGCGGTTCTTTTCGATGACCTCTGACGCCTTCTGTGCCGCAGCGCCTCCGCCGACAATCACGACGTCGAGCAGATCATGGCCTTTTTGCCTCCAGCGAAGAACTAAGCGCCTAAAAATGACGTGCCCTGCCAGCGTCAATAAAATGGCCCAAAAACCGTACAAGAGCGGTAAAAGGCGCGAAACGTCGTAAAGGTGGAGGTAGTATAGGACCGCAAAACTGAAGAAAAGATTGATGATCACACTGCTTAAAACGACTCCCACCTCGTCCAAGGAGGAAAGAAAACGTCGCGCCGTGTACAAGTTCAGCAACGAATACACACCCACCTGCGAAACGACCAAAATTCCGCCGAAAAGAGCGTAAAGGGGTTTATCAAGGGTACTATAATCCGAAGGTACAATAAGAAAGAACCTCATCGCGAAGGCCGCTGCGTAAGCCGCCCCCGCTAAAAAAAGGTCGAGCAAGAGAAAGGCAAACTTGATTTCATCCGTGCGCTCACGAAACATCCCTTAGACCTCGGCCAAAAGTTTTTCAGTGCGGTCGGTCTTTTCCCAGGGAAATTCGCTGCGGCCGAAGTGGCCGTACACGGCTGTTGCCTGATAGATCGGTCTTAAAAGATCGAGGGTCGTGATGATGCCGAGCGGTGTGAAGTCAAAGACCTTTTCGACGGCCCGGGAAATTCGTTCTTCGGGCACGGTCCCCGTCCCAAAGGTGTCCACCATGACCGAAACGGGGAAAGGCACCCCGATCGCGTAGCTAAGCTGAATCTCGCACCTTTGGGCTAACCCGGCGGCAACGACATTTTTCGCCGCGTAACGCGCCATGTAAGCCGCCGAGCGATCCACCTTGCTGGGGTCCTTGCCCGAAAAAGCTCCGCCTCCGTGGCGTCCCATACCCCCGTAGGTGTCGACGATGATTTTACGGCCCGTGAGTCCCGCATCGCCCTGGGGCCCCCCGATCACAAAGCGTCCCGTGGGATTGACGAAATACTTCGTCTGGGCGTCCAGCAAACCCGTAGGTTCCAGAACGGGACGGATGATCCTGGCGATGATCTGCTCTTGTAAGTCGGCGTGAGAGATCGTGTCATCGTGCTGATGACTCAGCACCACGGTCTCGATCCTCTTGGGGACACCGTCTTCGTAGGCGATGGTCACCTGGCTTTTCGCATCGGGCCGCAGCCAAGAAATCTCCCCTTCTTTCCGCTGACGCGCGGCATAGCGCAACAGCTCGTGGGCGTACGTGATGGGAGCGGGCATCAAAACAGGGGTTTCGTTGCAGGCAAAGCCGAACATCATCCCTTGGTCACCAGCCCCTTGTTGCCCCTTGTACAGCCCCTCGCCCGAAACGCCCTGGGCGATATCGGGGCTTTGGGCATGGATGGCGCTCAAAACGCTCATGGATTTGTAATCGATGCCAAAATCAGGGTCGTCATAACCGATGCGTTTGACGACACCTCTGACAATTTCTTGTAAGTCAACGTAAGTTTTTGTCGTGATCTCACCCCCGACAAGCACCAGCCCCGTCGTGGTGAACGTTTCGCAAGCGACCCGCGAATGGGGGTCAGCGGCCAAGCAAGCGTCCAAGACCGCGTCGGAAACTTGATCGGCCAATTTGTCGGGATGTCCTTCCGATACCGATTCGGAAGTAAATAGATGTTTTTTCACGGATCAACCTCGCTAAAAAATGAAAAATTGCACGGCTTAATATGTCAAGTTCAGGAGCATAAGGTCAAATGTTGTTTTTTAACGCTTGGTGCTGGAACGAACGCACCAGTTCAACCGAAGTGACACCTTGCCACCAGCTCGATGTGCGGCCCAAAAACCAGGCCAATTGCCTAAGAGCCGCCTGAGGACCTCTTCTCAGACCTTGCGCGGTGACCGTCAGCTGGACAAAAGCCGACTCTTCGCGACGGCAACGGTGCGCCAAACGGATCAACGGTCCTACCGCGCACCCGTCCAGCTCCAGCCATTGCAC
>JABEVL010000169.1 GCA_013043995.1 Spirochaetales bacterium
GTTTGGGGAACCCATTTGCGGCTTTTGCTCCACGGGGGCGGCCTTGGTACCAAAACCGTCCTCGACAGGAACGGGCTATGGCGCAGAGCTTTGCTGATCGGATTTGTTCCGTCACCGTTTGAAGATCGACTTTTAATCATCGTCGCCGTTCAACCGACGGGCTGGGAGGGCGCCGAGACGCCCATTCAATTTCTTTTGGTCGGTGCCAGTCTTGTTGTGGGTTTCGGATCTTGACGATAATCAATCTAAGGTGTTTGAATGAGTAAGGAGAACTCGATGAGGACTTTCATTGCACGATCTGACGTTTTTTTACGCGAACGCGGCATCAAAGCCTCTTTTCAACGCGTCAAGATCTTCGACTACCTTCAACACTCCCAGGAACACCCATCGGTCAGCAAGATTTTTCAAGACCTCAATCCTCACATCCCCAGCCTGTCCCGCGCCACCGTCTACAACACGATCAACCTCTTCGTTGAAAAAAAACTGGTCATTCCCATTCAGGTCGAAGGCCCCGAAAGCCGCTACGACCTTGCAGATCCGACGCATACTCACTTTCACTGCACCGTGTGCGCGCGAATTTTTGACCTTGACGCGGATCCTCCCGCAGCACCCGCCGAACTTAGGGGGTTTCGCGTTGAAAAATCTCAGGTCATCTACTCGGGTGTTTGCCCAGAATGCCTTGCAAAATCTGCTAAGGCTTGATTTCTAACGTTGGCCTACCTAGAATCCAACCTGGGGAATCGTTTGGGTCTTCTTGTTGAGTCTGAGAAATACAACTACAAAAAACTTCTCGAAGCCACCGCAGAAGAATTGCGTTCTGAAAAGCGCAAGTCCGACAAGCTTCTTTTGCAGTTGACCACCAATGCCGAAACAGGCTTGCCGAATTCTGTCGTTTTGCACCGCGAACTGGACGCCCTGCTTGAAACGGATACCGTTCCCAAGGCCGTTATTTTTGTTGCCTTGAACGAAAATTTCGGTATGTTGAAGAGGACCTTCTCCACTAAGATCCCTGAGTGGATTCTCTACCAGACTTCTTTGCGGCTGCAAAAAATCGTCGGAACTTCTGGCCGCATTTACCATACCCACGAAGACGAATTCCTGGTTCTGATGGACAGGAGCAACCTGGGGCAAGATCTTGAAGATTTTGCTAAAAACCTCGTGGAAATCATTGAAAAAAGCCACGTCATGGCCGGCTACACCATATCGCTCGGTGTGCATCTGGGGATTGCCCTTTACCCGGAACACGGCAAAAAAAAAGCGACACTCCTGCGTCACGCCGATATCGCCCTGTCCGAAGCTGGAAAAGAAAAAACATCTTTCCGAATTTTTTCTCCTGAACTCAAGGACAGCATCGTCGAACGGGTCGAATTGCAAAACGGCATTCTCCTAGCCCTAGAGTCTCAAGCCAACATGGATGAAAAACCTCAATTTGAACTCTTTTTTCACCCCCAGGTTCAGATTGAAAAAACACCTTCGGGAACGTGGACGGGACGCATTATCGGGGCTGAAACCTTGATTCGCTGGAAGCACCCGACGCTGGGATTCATTCCTCCGGCAAAGTTTATTCCCGTTGCCGAGGAAACAGGTCTGATCATCCCCCTAGGGCACTGGATCTTTCACACGGCAATTTCCTACATCCAAGACTTGGCTCGCCTGAAAATCAAAGACATGCCCTTGAGCGTCAATTTCTCAAGCCTTCAGTTCAACAACGACGATGTTTCCCACATGATTCACGACGTCGTCCAACGCCGCGGAATTCCCCCCTCCCTGCTCAAAATCGAGATTACCGAAAGCGGGCTGATGCGTGATTACACGACGACGATTGAAAAGATGAAGGGCTTGAGGCAGGAGGGGTTCAAGATTCTTGTCGATGATTTCGGAACGGGCTACTCTTCCTTGAGTTACCTCAAGGAACTGCCCATCGACGTCGTGAAAGTGGACAAGTCTTTTATCGACCACGTCACCCATGACGCGAGCGATCAGGCCCTCACGCGGGCCATCGTGACCCTGGCAAAGGACCTCAACCTTGGTGTCATCGTCGAGGGTACAGAAACCCGCGGGCAAATTGAGTGGCTTTACGAAATCGGTTGCGATACTTTTCAAGGTTACTACTTCAGTAAGCCTCTTCCCTACAACGATTTTCTCAATTTTTTGAAAGATTTTCCCCAGATTCTTCAGGAAAAGCTTTCAGTCGTGTAGGTTCTTTGCCGCCAGGCTCTTTTCCAGTCGACCTCGCGGGGCACAGGCGCCCGAGCGATACGAGACAACAGTTCTTTGGAAACTCCCTGGGTGGACAAAAAGGCCCCCAGACCTCCAATCCTTTCGGCATCCCACCAGGTCCCCCAATCTTCGGGAGTCAAGATTCTCCGTTCCTGGAAAACGTGCACACGGCCGTCCTCTTGTCCCGTTTGACCGAGTTTTTCAAAAAAAACGTCCTCGGCGCTCAGAAGGGCCTCCAGCTCCGGGGCGTTCAGAAGGCCCGGGGGCAGGTACTCGCTCAAGCGTTGCACGCTCACGGGCTCCACGACCGTGAACCTAGAAGCCGGGGCTAAAAGCGGCTTGCAGGAGGCCAAGAACTGTGCTGCGTTGAAATTTTCTTTGGCAGAAGTCCAAACGACGACCTGGTCAAATTGCAAACCCGAAGCCTCCCATTGAGGGTCGCTCTTGTAGACCTGCTGGCGAAAAATCACGGGCCGGGAGACTTCGGGCAAGACGTCGAAAAGAGCGGACTCGGGCTCCTCCCCCCCTGCACTGGTCCAGACGCCCCCTTCGGGCACAAGCTGGAGAATTTCCCTCGTGACGAGGAAGGCAAAGTCCTTGGCAACCCACACGCGCTCGTGCCGGCGCAGGGGCAGGTCAGCAACGGCTTTTTGGACGGCCGACTCGACGATCCGCGACGAGGAACCCGCAAGTCTTCTCGCCCAGGGGCTCATTCCCTGGGGAGAATAGGTAAGATTTTCTTCTGCGGGTTCCTTTTCAAGGGCCAACAGGAGTTCACGGTGCTGGAGCACCAGGGGTCTGATCCGAGCTTCGTAGCCTTCGCTGGTGGGCTCATAAAACACCCGTCCTTCGAATCCCGCCGGCAGGTAACGTTGGGCAACCCAGTGGTCACGAAAGGCGTGGGGATACAGGTAACCTTGCCCGTGCCCCAGGGCCTTGCCGTCCCTGCTGGCGTCTTTGAGGTCCGAGGGGACGTCGGCGGGCTTTTCCAGCTCGACGGTTTTAAGCGCTTCAAAGTAGCCTGTAAGGCTCGCACTTTTGGGGCAGGTCGCCAGATA
>JABEVL010000170.1 GCA_013043995.1 Spirochaetales bacterium
CCGTTCCTTCAGTCGCTACTTCCCTTCCTCAAGGGCTTCACTGTGTTTTTTTGGGTGACAGGGAGTTGGTGGATTCCGATGCTTCTGATCTTGGGATTCTGGCGGCACGTGGTCAAAAAGTTCCCTCTCAAGTACGATGTACTGTACTGGGGAGCTATTTTCCCTCTGGGCATGTACGCCGTTTCGACCCACCAGATGATTAAAGCCATGAACCTGTGGTTTTTGAGCGAGATTCCCCGATATTTCATCTACGTTGGGCTCCTCGCCTGGCTTGTGGCCTTTTCAGGTCTGGTGCACGGCCTAGTCAGGAGTCTCTGGTCTTCGATGAAACGACGAACCTGAGCGGCTCCGCTCAGGGCCTGGTTTTATGAAATACCCCTTCAAAGATCGGAGGGGGACTCTGCGGCCGGGGCCCCGACTTTCTCCCCACCTTCTTTGTGCAGAACCGAGGGGTGAAGTAAGATTTCTCCTGGAGTGAGATCACCTCCGGCGAGCACCGTAAGAAATAGAAAGATTTTGACTTTTGAAAGAGGCACGCGGCAATTATGAGAATCAGCGCCAAGAACGCCCTCAAGGGCGTCGTCAAAAACATCGTTTTAGGGGCCGTCAACGCCGAAGTCCTAATTGAACTTCCCGGCGGGACAGAAGTGACTTCGATCATCACCAAAGGGTCCGTCGAAAACCTTGGACTCAAGGTCGGATCGACGGCCTACGCGATCATTAAAGCGTCGAGTGTCATGATTGGCGTCGACTGAGAAAAGCGGTCCGTACCCGGCTTTCCTCTCTCGGCATCTAATCAAGAAAAGTCTCGGTTTCGACCAGCCGGCCTGAGGCTAGGTTGAGGGTCTCGTCGCAGTACGATTCGATCTCGGCCCGGGAATGAGTGACGAGGACGGCAGTTACCCCGGTTTCCTTCAGGATGCGCGCAAGTTCTGTTCCCAAATTGACCCTCAGGTCCTCGTCGAGTGCTGAAAACGGTTCGTCCAGCAGGATGAGTTCGGGCTTGCGCATGAGAGCCCGGGCAAGGGCAATCCGCTGTTTCTGCCCACCCGAAAGCTCGTGAGGGTATTGGGCAGCCTGGGCTTCCATCCTGGTCAGGGCCAAAAGCTCGTCCGCACGCTGGGGGTCAGGCAAGGCGTAGAGGAGATTTTCCCGAGCCGTCCAGTGCGGAAAAAGAGCATGGTCCTGAAAGACAAAACCGAGGGGTCTTTTTTGAGGGGGGAGATGGAGTTTTTTCGACGAATTGTACCAAAAGTGGTCTCCCTGGCGGATAAAACCCGAGTCGGGGATGACAAGACCCGCCAACAACCTTAAAAGGGTCGACTTGCCGGCCCCCGAAGGTCCCGAGATTCCCAGAAAAATACCGTTACGAAGGGCAAACTCAACCTCGAGCTCAAAGGTTCTTGAGGCAGAGCGGAGTTTTTTCTGGAGGTAAAAATGGGTCATCGCGTCGCCTTTGTTCGGCCCGGAGGTCTGAGTTGCAGGTTCATCAAGAAAACTCCGGCGTACCCCAGAACAACGAGGATGAGCGCATAGAGGTTCGCCGTATCAAAGTCCAAGGCTTCGACGTGCTCGTAAATGGCGATCGAGACTACCTTGGTCACTCCGGGTATGCTCCCCCCCACCATTAAAACGACACCGAATTCCCCCAGGGTGTGGGCGAAGGTGCTGATCAACCCCGTGATGAGTGCTGGCCTGAGGTTGGGCAGGAGGACCCGCATGAAGGTTTCAAATTTCCCTTTGCCCAGGGTCGCCGAGGCTTCCCACAACGATTCAGGAATCTGAGCAAAGCCTGTTTTTAAGGGAGCAAACATGAAGGGCAAACCGGCAAGGCAGCTGGCAAGGACCATCCCAGGAAAGGAAAAAACCAACCGCAGACCCAAGGTGGTTTGCAGGAAATGTCCGAGCGGACTGCGGGGCGAAAGAAAAACCAAAAGGTAGTATCCCAAAACCGTGGGCGAGACGACCAGAGGAAGGGAAAAGAGAGACTCAATCCAGACCACCCAACGTCCGCGAGCTCTTGAGAGCCCCCAGGACAGGGGGAGGGTGAACACCAGCAGCACCCCCGTGGTCCAGAGGCCGAGCTGGAGGGATACCCAAAAAGGAACAACGTCAAATTTCAAGGTTTTCCGTAGCCGAAGGAAGTAAACACCGCCTGTGCGGCGGGAGAAAGCAAAAAGTCTCTAAAATCGACCACCGCCTGGTTTAGCGCTCTGGCTTGGAGGACTACAAAGCCTTGTTCGATGGGACGATATAAACTGGGATCAACCTCGATCCAGTCCTTGCCCTCGACGTAGAGGGTAAGCTTGGACGTCTTGAGGGCCGAAAGGTTCACAAAACCTGCATCTGCACCTTGAAGGGAAAACTGAAGAGCTTGAGTGACGTCCTGGGCGACCAGAATCTTACCTTGAAGTTTGTTCCAGAGGTGAAGCTTCATCAGGGCTTGCTGAGCTGCACGGCCGTAGGGGGCAAGTCTGGGGTCGGAGCTGGCGATTTGAGTGACCCTCGGGTCCAAAAGGACGTTCAAACCCTGACTCAGGTTCAGGCCCTTGAGGGAAAACAGGGCGAGTTTGCCCACGGCGTAGGGCTGAACCGGCCCGAAGGTTAAACCTGTTTCGGCCAGCTTCTGTGCAAAGCCCATATCGGCCGAAAGAAAAACATCAAACGGGGCGCCGTTGATGATCTGGGTGACTAGGTTCCCCGAGGAGCCGAAAGTGAACTCGGCCTTGTCCCCCGGGTAAGCCTTTTCAAAGGCGGTTTCAAGCTCGGGCGCCACCGAGGCCACGTTAGCGGCGGCGGCTACCGACACCCTGTGGGGTTCTGCAACCAAGGCGGCGAGTCCCATCGTTGCCATCGAAAAAACAAGAAGAAGCTTTTTCAAAGATTGTCCCTCTTGGTGTGCAACCGTAGTTTTCCCCGACCTAGTTTGAACCTATTTTTTCGACCTTCACCGCTCCGAACTTGTAGGCGGGTTCCCGCGAAAACTCGTCGAATGCCGGGTAGGTCAGAAAGTTGGCGTCCAAATAATGCATCGGCAAAAAGAC
>JABEVL010000171.1 GCA_013043995.1 Spirochaetales bacterium
ATCGGCTTCGCCCTCATCGGCTTCGCCGACTCCCAGTTTCACTGCTTCTGTCATTTCCAAACCCACATCGGTGTCCCCCAAAAACGACAGCACCTCCCTTGGTCGGGGATGGTACCTGAGTTGGGGACCCTGGGCTTCGCAACAAGAAGCTTCCGATGCTTTTCCGGCGATCTACAAAAACGTGACCCAACAGAACTTTCTCGTTGATCAATGGCTGCTCCAAAAGATCGCCGATGGTAAATGGACTTTAATCGCCGGCCCCGTCGACGTCAATAAAGCCGTGAATTCCCTAAAGTTTCCCCAAAGTCCTCCCAACGCCTTGTTCAGACCTTGACCTCGATTGGCGAACCAGACGCATAAACTCCTTGTCCCAACTCCGAACAAAAGCGTTCCATTCCTTGGTGCCGTAACTTGATGTTGACTCGGGTTTAAGTCCAGAGGTACGGAGTTCTTCCATAAAATCTCTCAGAGAAAGTCGCTCGCGCACATTTTCTTTGCTGTAGACTGTTCCCCGGTCGTTCACGACCGACACTCCTTTATCGACGAGGCGAGCCGCCAATGGAATATCCCTGGTCATCACAAGATCGCCTTCTGCTGAATTTTCAACAATAGCGTCGTCAGCAGCACCAGGGTTTTCTTCAACGACTTTCATTTTTACCCAAGTTTCTTCAAAGGGAATAGGCCGATTGGCAAAACAGACTAAGTCAACATTCTCACGGCGGCACGAACGCGCGACGAGTTCACGCACTGGTTTAGGGCAACTGTCACCATCAAGATACACTGTCAACACCACCCTCCCAAATCACACAACTCACTCACTTTCAACTTACACAGGCTCTGTTCAAGGTTGCGCACAACACTGAAGTTCTGAATTCCCTGTCTGTTCAAAACTACTCCAAGCAAGTGCCCTCTGTGAAGTTCTTTTCCCAAAGTCCGTCAGTGCAAGCTTACCTTGACCAAGGCAGATTCGAAACGTAAGATGAGTCTGTTTTTCTCATGATACTCAATTTAGGAGTCGATTATGCCGCTCTCTGCTCTGCAAAAGTCTCGTTACAAATATGTACCCAAGCTTCCTCCCGTCCTTCGAGGCGACCTATCCAAGGTCGTCGTCCAACTGGGGCAACCGACTGAATCGGTTGCCAACTCCGATGAGCTCAAGAAACTCTTTCCCCACACCTACGGAGCCCCTATAGCTCAGGTTTCTTCGGGAAAGAATAAATCCTTTGACAAACAACTGACGTTGGCTGTGGTGTTATCGGGCGGCCAGGCTCCCGGCGGACACAATGTCATTGCAGGACTTTACGATGGACTGAAGAAGGGAAACAAGAAATCACGATTATTGGGAGCCCTGGGCGGTCCTAAAGGATTGATTGATGGTAAGTTTGTCGAAATTACCGACAGGATGATGGATGATTATCGTAACACCGGAGGCTTCGACATGATTGGTTCCGGTCGCGATAAAATCGAAAAGCCGGAAGATCTTGCGAAAGTCGTCGAAGTTGTTCAGTCCCAGGGAATCAACGGGGTTGTCGTCGTAGGCGGAGATGATTCCAACACCAACGCCGCCGTCCTCGCCGAACACTTTCAAAGTCTGAGCCTTGACGTCGGTGTCGTAGGTTGCCCCAAGACAATTGACGGCGACCTCAAAAATGATCACATTGAAACGAGTTTTGGCTTTGACACGGCTTGTAAAACCTACAGTGAACTCATCGGCAACATCGGCAGAGACGCAAACTCAGCAAAAAAGTACTGGCACTTCATTAAACTTATGGGACGATCGGCCAGTCATATCACCCTCGAATGTGCCCTTCAAACCCAGCCCAACGTCTGCCTGATCGGCGAGGAAGTCGCCGCAAAGAAAATGACCCTTGACCAAATTGTCGAACAAGTCGCAGGTACCGTCGCCGCCCGGGCTGCAAAGGGAAACAACTTCGGTATTGTGCTCATCCCAGAAGGTTTGATCGAGTTTATTCCCGAAGTGGGCACCCTTATTTCTCAGCTCTCTGACGTTCTTGCCCACGATCATGAAGGGGCCCGTGATTTTGAAAAACAAGTTCTATTGGAAGGCCAGGTCGCGTGGCTTGAAAAAATGTTGACAGCCGAGAACACCAAGGTTTTAAAAGCACTCCCCGCTGAGATTCAACGCCAGCTGTTTCTTGACCGGGACAGTCACGGTAACGTGCAAGTCTCTCTGATTGAAACAGAAAAGCTTTTGGTCGAGCTGGTCAAACGCAAGCTCAAATCCTGGAGTGAATCCGGCAAGTACGCAGGTAAATTTAGCGCTTTGACACACTTTTTTGGTTATGAGGGACGCTGTGCCTTTCCGTCGAATTTCGACGCCGATTACTGTTATAGCTTGGGGTTCAACGCCTTTGTTCTTTTTAACGCTGGCCTGACGGGTTATCTTTCAAGCGTCCGGAACACCCACTTGAGCGCAGAAAAATGGACCTGCGGCGGAGTTCCGATCACAATGATGATGAACATTGAACAGCGTCACGGGAAACCCAAGCCTGTTATCAAGAAAGCCCTTGTCGAACTCGAGGGTAAGCCGTTCAAATCTTTTGCGGCTTCACGGGACTCGTGGTCGGTTGAAACGGCTTACCTCTACCCGGGAGCCATCCAGTACTACGGCCCTTCCGAGGTTTGTGACGCACCGACAAAAACCCTGCAGCTGGAACAAAAATAGCCGACGGCCCCGTTTCGCGACTGGGTCACGGGACGGGGCCAATCAGAAGTCTGCACTACCTACCGTTCGTGGAAAGGGAATGACATCCCTGATGTTCCCCATGCCCGTAACATACTGAAGAAGCCTCTCAAAACCGAGGCCAAATCCAGAATGAGGAACGCTTCCAAAACGGCGTAAGTCGAGGTACCAGGAGTAACTTTCCAAAGGCATTTTGAGTTCATTCATGCGGTCTTCCAGAACATCAAGTCGTTCCTCCCGCTCACTCCCCCCAATAATTTCTCCGAGGCGAGGGACCAAAACATCCATCGCTTTAACTGTTTTTCCGTCCCCGTTGAGCTTCATATAAAAAGCTTTGATTTCTTTAGGATAATTGGTCACGATCACCGGGCCCTTATAAACCTCGTCGGTCAAGTAGCGCTCGTGTTCAGATTGAAGATCATTTCCCCAAGTGACAGGGTATTCAAAATCTTTTTTGGACTTCTGCAATTCAGCAACCGCCTGGGTATAGGTAATTTTTGAAAAATTTCCGTAGGCTACCGAATTGAGTGTCTCCAAAAGTCCTTTTTCGACCCACTGATCAAAAAAAGTCAGCTCTTCGATATTTTTTTCCAGGATCTTGGTCACCAAGAATTTGAGAAAATCTTCAGCAAGGTCCATATTACCAGCAAGATCAAGCCAAGCTGTTTCAGGTTCCACCATCCAAAACTCGGCCAAATGCCGTGTCGTGTTGGAATTTTCGGCTCGAAAGGTCGGGCCAAAAGTGTAGATTGCTCCCAGCGAAGTTGCAAAAGTTTCACCGTTCAGTTGGCCAGATACCGTCAGATGTGCTTCTTTTCCAAAAAAATCTTTTGACCAGTCAACTTGACCCTCCGGCGTCCGAGGAGGTTTTTCAACGTCCAAGGTCGTAACGCGGAACATTTGACCAGCACCTTCCGCATCGCTTGCCGTGATCAAGGGAGTATTGACCCAGACGTATCCATGATTCTGAAAAAATTCATGGATCGAAAAGGCTAGAGTATTTCTCACCCGAGCCAAAGCAGAAAAGGTATTCGTCCTTGGGCGCAGATGTGCAATTTCCCGAAGAAACTCGTAGCTATGACGTTTTTTCTGCAAAGGGTAAGTTTGAGGGTCCGCTGGGCCGACGACCTCAAGAGCTACCACTGCCAGTTCCCATTTCTGTCCTGGGGCAGGTGAGGGCCTCAGACTACCTTTCGCACGAACACTTGCCCCCGTCGAAACCCCTGTGAGCACAGCCGACCATTCATTACGATCAACAACAAGCTGAAGGTTTTTTTGACACGACCCGTCGTTGAGTTCAAGGAAAGCGAGCTCTTTTGTTTCACGTTTGGTACGAACCCATCCAGCAACCCAAATCTCGCGTTCCGCCCCCTCGAGAAGAAGGTTTTTAATTTGAACATAGGGGTGAAAGTACATGACTGTTTCCTTAACGTGGGGGATTGAGGGATTGACGAAGGATAAGCATTTTTTTGAAAGGAGAGTCTGTTTTTTTGAGTTCCTTGCTCCCCCGGGTGATCTTGCACAAACTCATTCCTAGCTCCTGGGCAATCTGACGTTGAGTTTCTCCCAGGGCTAGTCGGTGAACAAGTTCCCAGCGTGCCGCAATGTCACGAACTTCACGTGCCGTGAATAAACTCGCCAAAAACGACTGAACGAGCTGAGGATCATTGCAAGCGGCCAGAACCAAGGAAAGGTCGTGAAAAGCGCTGTCGTTCCGAAAGGGGATGACCTCGTCGTTTTTCACGCCTTCCATAAGCTAATTCCCCCGCCGTCCGCCAAAAAGTGAAAGCATCATCAAGAACAGGTTGATGAAATCCAGATACAGGGAAAGAGCTCCCAAAACACCCAATTTGCGCACCAGGGTCGAGTCATCACTCATTTGGGCATGAAGTTTTTTCAAGCGAAAAGTATCATAGGCTGTAAGACCTACAAAAACCAAAACACCGACAAAACTAATGATCGTTTGAAAAACACTCGAGTGAAGAAAAAAATTGACAAGACTGGCGATAATGACGCCGATCAGGGCCATAAAGAGAATATTGCCCCACTTTGAAAGGTCAGCTTTTGTGATCCAACCGTAGGCACTCATTGCAAAGAACATGGCAGAACTTACAAAGAAAACGCTCGAAATCGTTCCCAAACTGTAGACAAGAAAAATGGCGGACAGTGTGATGCCATTTAAGACCGAGTAAAGAGTGAAAAGCGCTAAGCCTGTTTCAAAGCTCAGACGGAAAACACGGGAAGAAAGAAACCAAACAAGCCCCAGCTCTGCCGCTACCAGAACAATCCATCCGAACATATTGCCGAAAATGAGACTCTGGAGGGATTCGTTTTGCGCAGTAAAGTAAGCAGCAAAGGCCGTCAAAAGGACGGCCATTCCCATCCAGGCGTAGACCTTATACAGAAACTTCTTTTGTTCTTGAACGGCTTGTTCAGCTGTCGCATAAGAACCGTACATATAAACCTCCTTCGTGCGTCCAAAGGACGCATCTCAAGTTACCTTTAAATTAAAAAGGATTCAATAACCCGAAAGTTACCCCAAAAACTGACGTGCTTGACCCGCCACCAGTACCAGCTCGGAAATATTGTCTGTTCGGCCTTCGCTGAGGGATTTAATGACGCGGTCGCTGGCCGCTTTTTGAGTGGGATCGATTTCGTAGCGGATCCCGAGCTCATCAAGCTTGTTCAAGACTCCTTCTGGCAAATAAGGCGAATCTGGATTCAAACCCCGCAAGGCATCGCGTAAGTCCTCTTCAAAAAAGAAATAAACTTCCCTTGCTCTACTATACGCCGCAGGAGTCAAAGCGGTCAAACCCAAAATTTCAGGGGGCACCCCCAAACTGTACAAAGCCGCTGTGAACGTGATAGCCCGGGGTAAAGTCACACCGTCAAGACTTCTTGCATAGCCGAAAAGCCCCGTGTGCAACTTGCGGTCACGCCGCTTGGGGACAAATTTCGACATTTTATTGACAACTCCCGCCAGTGCTGCAACCTGTGACTTATACATTTGAACGTAAGGATCAACGAGGGAAAGTGCTGATTCGACGTCCAAGACATGAGCTTTACCGGGAGTAAAATGATCTCTTAGGAAATGAACGGATTCCTTGACCTCGTCCAGAAGATAGTCATATTTGAAGGCTGACTGCAGGGTAAAGGTTTGCACGCTCGGATATTCGCGGGTAAAACGCCGGACAGTCCTAGGGTTGAGATTGCCTCGAAAGGGTGCCGAACCCGCTCCCAAAATGGGATAGATAGAAATTCCTGTCTTTTGCGCCAAAGCTTCAAGCCGCATCAAAGCTACTTTGTTAGAAATGACTGCA
>JABEVL010000172.1 GCA_013043995.1 Spirochaetales bacterium
CCCCACCCCTGGGCGCTGATGCCGGACCCTGCTACATCCGCCCCAGCGAAGCCGAAGAAAATCTCCGCAAGGCCGAGTCCTAGTTTTTAAGAGCCCGCAAGGCGGGAACACGGCTTTCGGCGTTCAAATCCCACCCAGACCTTTCCCCCCGCAAAAGATGATGGTAGGCAAGACCGGCGACCATTGCTCCGTTATCCGTGCAGTAAGAAAACGACGGGTAGTAGGCTTTTAAAGAAGAGCAGGCGTCCAGTGACGCCCTCAGGAGCGAGTTCGAGGCAACTCCTCCCGCAGCAACAACGCTGTTCACCCCTGTAGAAGCGGCGGCCGACTTGACTAAGTCCACCAGAATCTCAACGGCAGTTCTTTGAAAGGATGCGCAGACGTTGGCCAGGGTCGGTTCATGACCTGGGCGCAGAAACTGGTTCCGTTGATTGACAACGGCTGTCTTGAGTCCTGAAAACGACAGGTCGTATTTTCGGCGGCTGGGACCAAGGCGGGGCTTGGGAAAGGCAAAAGCTTGGGCATCGCCCTTCCTGGCGAGTTCGTCGACAGCCTTACCTCCCGGGTACCCCAAGCCCAGGTGTTTGGCCACCTTGTCAAACGCTTCGCCGACAGCGTCGTCGACGGTCGTTCCCAAAACCTCCACATCATCAAAGCCACGGACCAGGGCCAGAAGGGTGTGCCCGCCAGAAACCAAAAGGCCCAGGTGGGGGTAAGGGATATCTTGCTCAAGACGCGGGGCGTAAAGATGGGCCATCACGTGATCGACACCCAGCAGCGGTAATTTTCTGGAAAAGGCCAGGGCCTTGGCGAAAGAAAGCCCCACCAGCAAGGATCCAATCAAGCCCGGCCGCGAGGTTACAGCGACAGCGTCGATGGCATGTGGACCAAGCCCGGCGTCTGCCAGGGCCGTTCTGTAGACCTGAACAATGTGCTCGGTATGCAGCCGCGAAGCCAATTCAGGTACGACGCCGTTGTAGACGGCGTGAGCGTCATTTTGAGAAGAAACGACTGAAGACAACACGCGGCGTCCATCTTCCACGACGGCTACGGCGCAGTCGTCACACGAAGACTCAATCCCTAAAATCCGCATCGGGAGACTCACCTCGAACAATTTGCGAAAGGTCTTCCAGGGTATAACCCTCTTCAATCAAGTGGGGATAAATCTCCATCAAGACGCCCGCCAATTCTGCGGTCCAGACATGGCCAATCATCACAGCCCGGCCCTTTTCAACGGCCAGAGCCTTGCCTTCTTCCATCGCTCTCATCAGAGAGTCACGATTCCTTTCATTGTCTAAAAACATGGCTCTCTCCTTGATGTTGATTCCAAGACTCCGGCCAGCCGGACTCCACTGCCGATTTTTCGGTCATTTTACTGTCGAAAAAAAACCTGCGGCGTAAACCTGGCTCAAAACGATCTTCATGAGGTCTTCCCGAGCCGTGAAAGCCGAACCCATGTGGTTGTTGCCCCCTACGATTCCAGGTACGTTCGACTCGGCGTCAAAGAGCTTTTGACAAATAAAACGGGAAGAATCCGAAAGCATCAAAGCACCAGGCCCGGGATTTTGCCTGCCTTCAGCCTGCAGGGGCGCTGAATGACCTCTTTCCCATGAGCCTCGGCGGCCAACGCACAACGTTGACTTTCGGGCAGGAACGGCAAAAGCGACACCGTCAGGGAACCAGGAACAGCCAAAAATGGGTCCAGCGCAGATACCGTTTCCCCCGCATCGTCCAAAACAAAACAGAGAACCTTGGAAGGCGAAGAAGATCCCGGGCCCGAGACGCGGCGACCCGGAAGAAGGACATACAAAACAATCGCAAAAATCAACAAGACGACAAGGCTACCATAGACAAGACGCAAACGCTTTTTCTTTTTAGGCAACCCCACCCCTACAAACTAAAGACAAGGAGCTTGCTCGTCAAGGAGAAAGTTAGTTGTAGAGGTACTCACGCAGTCCCTTGCTGTGCGAACGCAATTTCTGGAGTGCCCGCAATTCAAACTGTCTGACCGTTTCGGGGGAAAGCCCCAGCTGGTTCCCCAGATTTTTAAGCGTCTCACGCTTTTCTCCCTGAAAAGAAAACCGGCTCATGAGAATGGTTCGTTCCTTGTCGAGCAATTTTGAAAGAAGCTTGCGCGTTTCTTCCTGGACGCATTCCTTGAGGAGCATTTGATCCGGCTGGTAACTGTTATCTTCGATGGTATCGAGAACCGTCTGGTTGTCTTCATTGACTTCCTTGTCCAGCGAGCCGACGGGACCGGCCATTTCCAGCAGCATCAGCACCTCGTTTTTATTGAGGTCAAGATCCCTTGCGATCTGTTCCGCCGAAGGAGAAAGCCCCTGAAGATCGGTGACGTAGCGAAGGATCCTGCGCAAGGTTTCTTCCTTGCGGTGCGGAAGCCGTATGCAGCGCGTTTTATTCGAAATCGCTCGAATGATCGACTGTCTGATCCACCAAGAGGCGTAGGTGGAAAAACGGACCTGACGCCTGTAATCGTACTTGCTTGCAGCGGTCATCAAGCCCAAATTTCCTTCCTGAATCAAATCCAAGAACGTCAGACCATAATGCAGGTAAGCCTTGGCAATCTTGACGACCAGACGGAGGTTGGCCCGGATCAGAAGTTCTTGCGCCCGGGTATCACCCTTTTCGACTTTTCGTGATAGCTCTAACTCTTCTTCAAAACTCAACAGTTTTGTCCGTGAAATTTCTACAAAGTAGCAGTTGAGCGAATCTTCCTGAAAAGAATAAGTTTGCTGTGTTTTCATGGCGAACCTCCATCACAACATAAGTATAGCAATAATTGTGCCAAATATTTCATTTTTGAGGTAAAATACTTAATCATTACCATGTAGAAATTTAAAATGATATATTATTACAATAATCTCAATTCCGGATCAAAAGTCTACTTTATTAGACGGTCCATTTCTTTTCACACTCTGGCCAGGCTCGCGGGGCTCTGATACACTGCCTGGAATGGAACTGAACAACTATCAAAAAGACGCCCTGACAACGGCGGTCTACACCAGCGACGAGCAAAAGCTCATCTGCACAGTTTTAGGACTCAATGGTGAGGCCGGCGAGGTCGCCGAAAAGATTAAAAAGGTTTGGCGGGACAAGCAGGGAATTGTTGATGAACAAGACCGGAAAGACATCCTCAAAGAACTCGGCGATGTTTTGTGGTACGTCGCCGTTTTGGCCGACACCCTGGGCTGGAGCCTTGAAGAAGTTGGCCAAACAAACCTGGACAAGCTCAAAAGCCGTTTCGCACGTGGAAAAATCCAGGGAAGCGGCGACGACCGTTGACAGAAGTTTGGAGCCTGGCGGAAGACTTCGCAAGCGGCTGTAGTGGACACGAAGGATTTCGGGGGTCTTAACCGCCGACGGGTTGCTATTGAAGGTTCGTCCCTTTACCACAGGAGAGCCTGAAGAAAAGTGCCTGAGACAGTGACGGGCTCGGCTTTTTACCTTGACACACTCAGAACATCATTTTAGAATCCTCTTGCCCTAAGGACGATTGCCGGAGGGTTTTTGAGGGAACTGCTTTCGAGCGATTCCCCCTGCTTTTCTTGATTTTTGCGCCTGTCGTATACCGGTATTACCCCAGCTTCCCAAGCTGGAGAAGTGGGTTCGACTCCCATCAGGCGCTTTTTTTAAGTGTATCTTATATAAAGAATTAGGCTTAGCGACTTTACCGAGTTCGGAAGGTACATACCTCAGCTCGCCCTGAAAGTCGCCCCAAAAGTCTGAGCGTCCAAACCTGTTATTTCCCGATTTAACTATTCTTCCTGACGGAAGATTTAGTTATGGCTTTCGGAAGACCTAAGCAAGAATGCTGCCTCAAAAAGAAAGGACGCAAAATTTACTATGGTAAACTACCAGACTGGTCGAACTACATTTCGACCGGAAAAACCAAAAAGGCCGAAGCCTCAAAAGTTGTACTTGGCTGGAGAGACTTTGGAATCAAAAAAAAAACCAGAAATTTCCCCGCCGAGGTCACATTCGAAGAGTTTACAAAAGACTTTTAAGGTTTTGTTACCACACAAAGCCCAAAACTAAGGAGAACCACCTTGAATGAACCTACTTCCCACTCAAGACTCGGGGACTCACGGCCAGCCCCAAACTGGCCGTCTGTGACGGCGCCCTGGGCTTCCAGTCCGCAGCCGCAGAAGTGTGGCCCACGACCCGTATCCAGCGTTGTTGGGTGCATAAGAC
>JABEVL010000173.1 GCA_013043995.1 Spirochaetales bacterium
ACATTCTAAACCTTCGGAAGGACGCCAGACTTCGGCAGCCCCTGCTTTTTTAAAGAGATCTGCGTTCCGAATCTGGTCTCCCCGGGACCCCGACTCCAGTGGAACCAAAAAAAGAGGGGCTTGGGCCGCGGCGGCTTCCCAAAGTGTTCCAGCGCCTGCTCGAGCCAGGACAAGATCCGCACTTGCGTAAAGGTCGGCCATTTCTGTCGTAAAGTAGGGACGGGCAACGTACCAAAGGGACGAAGGGGGGCCACTCCAGGAAGTTCCTGTTTGATGGACGACAAATAGACGCCCTTTCCAGCTTTCCAGGTGCTCTTTTACCAAATCATTGAGCTGAACGGCACCCAGACTTCCCCCGAGCACCAGCAAAATAGGGACCTTCGGCGGGACGTTCCAGGTCTGTCGTATCCAATCTTTGTTCCCCGTCAGGAGTTCATCGCGGACAGGATTTCCTGTAACGACGAGTCTGTCTTGATACCTGGGGTGAAAAAAGGAACGGGATTCGTTGTAAGGCACGCAGATGAACTGGCTGGCTTTGGCGTTCAGCCGGGTGGCTAGGCCAGGATCAAAATCCGATTCGTGGCTGACAACAGGAATTTGGAGGCGTCTTGCAGCAAAAACAGGCGGCACGCTCACAAATCCTCCCTTAGAAAAAACAAGGATGGGTTTGATTTTTCTTAGAAGCTTAAGAGAGGCCCTGTAGCCCCTGTATACTTGAAAAAGGTCCGTGATGTTGCGCCAGGACAAGTAGCGCCGAAGCTTTCCCGAGGGAACCCCGAAGTATTCGACGCCGTGGTTTTCGACAATTTTTTTCTCCATTCCATCGCTCGAGCCAATCCAGACAAAACGGTAGGGAAAGTTCTTTTTGAGGTAATCAAGAACGGCCAGTCCGGGGTAAACATGCCCTCCCGTACCGCCTCCTGTGAACGCAATGACTTGCAAAAACTCCCCCTTTTCTTTAGCTTGAATCTAGCATGAAGAAAACACTATTGGCAATCTTTGCGTGTGTGACGACCCTGGTCTCGGGGCAGACCCTCGTCCCTGCGAGTTCTGAAACCTGGTTGAATTTTCTGACTTCTTCGGAGCGTTCGACTTTTGATTCGACGGGTAACTTTCTTGATTCAGGAACAACGATCGACGGCTTGAAACTCGCCAACAAAGGGCCCTGGGCCACGGACGTTGATCAAGCCTGGGCCGGCCGCGATACCACCGTGGCTGCCGAACTCCTGACGCTCATTCCCGACTCAAACGCCTCGGAGACCCTGTCTGAACGTCTTCTGCGAGCTTTTAACGCCATGAATGCCGTCAGTACGATGAAAGGAACCCAATACTGGTCGACGATGAGAAAAGATTGGGAAACCCTAATTTTAGAAAGCTACCGCGTCGCCAGTCCTGAAAAGAGTGCACGCCTTCCCGACGAAACGTTTACGACAGTTCCAGATCACCTGAATTTGACTGTTTTTCAGAAAGACAACAAGCTGGGTGACGGCTTTACCCGGATTTCTATTCAATCAAAGCCCGATGGATTCTTTGTCACGATGAACAACCTCGACCCGCTGAATTATTTCTTTGTCACTCTGGTTGGACCAGGCCAGTTTCAACTCACCTTTGATATCACTTTCCTAAAAGATAAAATTGCCATTTACACCTTGATGGGGGCTAAGACGATCCAGTTCTTTGGGCTGGAACATTCCAAGGATAAATCATTCAGAAACCGCATGGAGGCGCTGGCAGGGTGGTTTGCCAAATCTCTTTGATCCACCAAAACAGCCTGCGATGCAGGCTTCGCTTCTGGGCTCCTTGGGGTTAAGAAAAAACTTGGAACCCGGGGCGTGTGCGATCAGTTCTCCCCCACAAAAACGCCGCTGTGTCAGAAACCCTAGCCGCTTGTGAAAGATTGTGTGCACGCGGTTGCGAACGGTAGAAAAAGCGAGAACAGAATTGAGCATCGGTTTGATGAATCTGGTGTACAATTTCTTTAGATACGAATACCTGCAACGGGCGCAGTCTGCCCACCCGGAAAGGGGAGTATCTCAAATGGGCAACATGGGCACTCAAGGCTCCAAGAAAGCCTTACTTTTCGTCGAGATTGGCGGATTTTACGATAAAGGGTCACTCAAATCGAAAATTCGCCACAAAATAGCCGGTTTTTAGGGGTGCTCCTTAGGTTAAAAGAAATGCAAACTAGGCTTCTTGAATCCTAACAAGATTCTAACAAAAGTCTCACAAGGGTATAACTCGTTCCAGTGAATGTTTTACAGGGTTTGTTGCCCGTGGGGTTCAAGCTGACGAAGGAAGGCTTATGAGTACCGAGACTGCCTTGGAGGGCCTCAGTGTCCGCAAGGTAAATGTATACTACGGCAAGAACCGTGCTGTCGTGAATGTCAGCAAAGACATCGTCCCAGGAAAAATTACGACCTTGATCGGACCTTCTGGCTGTGGAAAAATACTACGCTCCTTAAACCGTATGAAGGACCCGATGTTTGGTGTGCGCACCGAAGGAGAGGTTTTTTTTCACGGGTTCAATGTCCTTGAACCGGCCATTGATGCCGTGCAAGTTCATCGCTGGTTGGGGATGGTTTTTCAAAAAATCAATTCTTTCCCCAAAAGTATTTTTGAAAACCTCGCCTGGGGGGGGCTGCCCGCATGGAGCTAAGGGAGACTACGAGGAACTTGTGGTGACTAGCCTTCAGTCGGTGGCGTTGTTTGGCGAAGTCAAAGAAAAGCTTCCTAAGTCTGCTTTCGGTCTTTCAGGCGGTCAGCAACAACCCCTTTGCATTGCACGGACTATTGCAATCCACCCGGACGTTATCCTCTTGGAGGAGCCGACTTCAGCACTCGACCCGTTCTCGACAGCGAAGCTTGAGGATCATCTCGACGCTTTAAAAACGACCTATACGAACATCACCCGCAACATGCCGCAAGCTTGTAGAATTCTGGATAAAATGGGATTTATGCACCACAGTATTCTTGAAGAAGTTAACGATGCGGACAAAATCTTTTTTAAACCCAAAACAAAAAAATTGAAGCCCATACTTCTGGGTCGTTTCAGCGAATTTTCAAAAGTCATCAAGGAGTAACTAATGAGAGAACATTTTACGCAGCAAATGGAGCTGATCAACCAAGAGATCCTCAAAATGGGAGTATTTGTCGAGGAAAATGCCCAAAAAGCACAAAAGTCTCTTGTTCGTCAGGATGCAAGCCTGGCGAAACAGGTGATCGAATCTGATGAGAAAGTCAACCAGATGGAACTCACTATTTCTGATCATTGTGCGCTTGTTCTGGCACGGGAGCAACCCGTCGCTTCGGATTTGCGTCACATCATCGCCTGTCTAAAAGTTGTATCGGACGTTGAAAGGATCGGCGACTACGTTGTGCATGCGGCAAAGCGTGCCCGCGACTTGGCTGACGAAAAATATATCAAGCCCCTGATCGACATTCCTAAAATGCTCGAGCTGGGTGCCCGAATGCTTCGCGAGTCGATCGATGCCCTGATCCATGCCGACGAGTCCAAGGCCCGCCAAACAGCTGAACTTGATCAAGAGATGGATCATCTGAACAAGCAGGTCTACCGCGAGCTTTTGGCCCTGATGCTCGAAGATTCTGATAATATCAAGCAAGCGACCAAACTTCTGTTCCTCGCCCGTTTCTTGGAACGCATGGGCGATCATGCTGTAACCATTTGCAGTTGGGCGATCTACAGTGCGACGGGCAACCACGGTGAACTTTAAGGCGGCGTAAAATTGGGCTACGGTAAAATTCTTGTCGTTGAAGATAATCCCGATATTCTGGAGCTTGTGGCGTACAACCTTGAAACTGAAGGCTACGATGTTCTACGGGCCATGACAGGAGAAAACGGGCTTGCTAAGGTAAGTTCGCAAAAACCTGACCTGCTTATTTTGGACGTGATGCTGCCGGGTATCAACGGCCTGGACGTCTGCCGAAAGCTGAAACAAAACGAAGCCACCCGAAACATGCCGATTTTGTTGTTGACGGCCAAGTCTGAAGACGCCGACATCATCAGCGGGTTGGAGATCGGAGCTGATGACTACATCACAAAGCCGTTTTCTCCCAAGGTCCTTATTGCACGCGTTCGTCTTGCTTTGCGCCGAGTTTCTGAAGAACCTTCGTCTGCGGCGAACGAAAACATCCTCCAGATTCACGACATCGTTCTGGACACAGTCCGGTACGGAGTTACGGTCGAAGGAAGTCCAGTCAATATGTCAGCTACGGAGTTTGCCATCCTCAAGCACCTGATGTCGAATCCCGGCTGGGTTTTTTCTCGAAATCAGATCATTGACGCTGTGAGGGGCGGAAACTACCCCGTGACCGAGCGTTCTGTCGACGTTCAGATTTTGGGACTACGAAAGAAACTGGGTTCTCAGGGTGTCCATGTTGAAACTGTCCGTGGGGTTGGTTACCGTTTTCGGGGAGCCAATTGAAACGACCGAGTTTCTTGCTTCAGTTCTTTTTGGCTCTAGCCTTCGTGATCTTGCTGGAGCAATTGTTCCTTCTCCTGTTTTTCTCTCATCGAGGAGGGGATTTCTTCTTTGTCTTTTTTTTGGTGAGTTTAATTTTGCTGTCTTTGATTTTTGTATTTGCCTTTGCCTATTCCCGTGAATTTTCCCGAAACGTTCAGCGTTTAATTCTCAATGCCCGCAGATTCGCCCAAGGTCTCGAGTACGAAAAAATCTACCTGTATAAACCCCTTGAACTTCAGCATCTGGCCACCGCCATGAACAAAATGTTCGACCAGCTGCAAGACCGAATCAGTACTGTCCGCCGTCAAAAGCACCAGCTTGAAGCGATTCTTGAGGGGATGGTCGAAGCTGTGTTGGTTTTAGACAAAAAAGGAAAGGTGATCACCTGGAACTCAGCTGCTGGTCGGCTTTTTCCGACGGAGCGTTCTCCCTTGGGCCTGAGCCTTCTGGAAATTACCCGAAATACCGAACTCGATGCTTTGGCTCAAACCCTGCTTCAGGGAGGAGTCAAAGAGACGCGCGTGAACATCCTTCTTCGTGATTTCCAGACGACCTTGCAGGTTCAAGGCGCAGGACTTTACTGGGAAACGGGCGAGCTTTGGGGCACGGTCTTGGTGATGAGCGACGTGACCCAGCTTGTAAAACTCGAGGCCATGCGCCGAGACTTTGTGGCCAATGTATCGCACGAACTTAAAACCCCTATCACGAATATTTTGGGCTTTGTCGAAACTCTCGAGAATGGGGCCTTGGATCATCCTGAAAAAGCTCGACAGTTTCTCAACATCATTTCGCGTCACGCCGAACGTTTAAACCTCATTGTGGACGATCTTTTGATTCTTTCCAAAATTGAAAACCGTCCTGCGCAAGAATGGGAAAAAGAAAATACGGTTCTCCAAGATCTTCTTACTGCTGCTGCAAGCGTTTGCCAAAAAAAATTGCAAAAAAAAGATATCCGGTTGAAGTACGATGTCCCTGAAGAACCTCTTTTGGTGGCAGTTCATCCGTTGTTACTGGAACAGGCCGTTGTGAATCTCTTGGATAACGCTATCAAGTTTTCAGGTGACAAAACGACGATCACCCTTTCGCTCGAACAATCGAACGAAGGAGTTTTGCTTGCTGTCACTGACCAAGGTCCAGGAATTCCTGAGCATGAAAAAGACAGGATTTTTGAAAGGTTTTATCGGACTGAAAAAGGCCGGGAAAAAGAAGGTACAGGGCTTGGTCTTTCGATTGTCAGGCATATTATGCTTCTTCATCGCGGCCGTGTCGCCGTTGACAGCCCCGTTCCGGGCAGGAACAAAGGTACCCGTTTTACCTTGACTTTTCCTAAGTCACTCGTTTCATACAGCTTTGAACAGGAAGACTGAAGCAATTCCTCAAGACTTCTCGTTTTTTGAAACGGGAGACTTTCATGTCAGTTTTTGGATTCGTTGCCCTGGGGTACGAAGGTGAGCTCGTTCGTGTCGAAGTCGACGTTCGCCCCGGTATCCCCGGAATGGAGATTGTAGGTTTGCCGAGTGGGGCCGTGAGGGAAGCCCGTGAAAGAATTCGCATCGCCTGGAAAAATACAGGTTTCAAATTTCCTCAGGAAAGGACTCTCGTCAACTTGTCACCTGCAGATCTACCCAAAACAGGGGCCGGCTTTGATCTGCCCATGGCCCTGGCCCTTTTGGAGGCTACGGGTCAAGTCCCAACAGTCCCGTCCTATTTGGCCCTTGGCGAATTGGCTCTCGATGGAAGTTTGCGCCGGGTCGCAGGAATACTCCCCGCCTTGGCCAAAGCTTCAGAACTAGGCATCAAAAGAGCCTTACTTCCCTCGGCTTGCCAGGAAGAAGCCGAAGCTCTTTCGGGGATCGAGTTTATTTCGGCTCCCAATCTTTCTGAACTCGTCGAGAATTTGAAGAGTCAATGCTGGCGCACGACTAGGGGAATGGGCGTTCTGGAAAGGCGCCGTCTTGACGTTGATGCCCAGCTAGGAAACTGGAGAACCCGTCCTGGGCTGAATGAAGTTTTGGCCGTGGCGGCTGCTGGTGGGCACTCGGTCCTGCTGTACGGACCTCCTGGGGGTGGAAAAACAGTGGCGGCGAGAAACTTGCGGGTTTTAACCCCTCCCTTAGAACCCGATGAAGCTTGGGAGGTAGCCCGATTGAAGTCGCTACGAGGCGAAGAGAACCATTACTACCCGGAAGTGCCTTTCCGCGAACCCCACCATGCGGCCAACCTCGCCGGTTTAGTCGGTGGGGGACGGTCTTGGGAACCCGGCGAAGCTTCCTTGGCGCACCGGGGTATCCTTTTTCTTGATGAAGCTCCCCAGTTTGCCCCTAGCTTCTTGCAAACCTTGCGCGAGCCCCTTGAAGACGGTTGGCTTCGTTTGGCCAGAGCTGGTCGTCAGGTTTCATACCCCGCACGATTTCAACTCGTGATGACAGCCAACGCCTGTCCGTGCGGCCAGGCCGGACGTACAAAGGGAGTTTGTCTTTGCGGTGCTCAAACGATCCGGCGGTATTGGGACCGGCTGGGTGGTGCCCTCATCGACAGGGTAGACATACGGATTTTTCTCAATGCCGAAGCGGAATCCGCCCCTTTGGATCTCCAAGAGATGAAAAAGACCCTAGTAAGACTTGAAAACGCTTTGGAACGGCGCCGTTCGAGGAAAAGCCAGGAAAAAAATGCTTGGCGAGACTGGCGTGAAGTGCTGGACTCTACCCCATTGTTGACATCACAAAAAAACTTATGGAAAGAAACCCTTCACAGGGAAGACTGGTCGAGCCGGGGGGGCGTTTCGTTGATCCGAATGGCAAGGACTTTGGCTGACCTTGACGACAGGGACCAAATCCGCGACGAGGATTTGCTTCGAGCTATATCATTCCGCAAGCCTGCAGGCGAGCAGTACTGGCAAAACTGAAGCAACTCCGCCCGACGTCTGGTCGAGTTTCCTGGAGATTGCTATAATCGGACCATGAAACTTTACAGCCATTCGCAACTTTTAAAGACCGTTTTGATGACGGCCGTTGTAGCGTGCGCGGTCACCGCGGGGGTCATTCTTCTTTGGCCCCATGCAACCTCAGTAAAAGGTCTTCAAGCAGCCGACGCCCTCAATCTTGCCCCTATTTCCGCGGATACCACAGGAACCGCAGACAACAGTTTATCGCGCTTTGACCCCGACGAAAGAGAAAACATTGAAATTTATCGTGCGGTCAACGAAGGTGTCGTCAACATCACCACGGAGGTGATGGGGTACAATTTGTTTCTTGAACCGGTGCCGCAGTCGGGTGGCACGGGTTCGGGCTCGATCATTGACAAACGGGGCTACGTCCTGACCAACCACCACGTCGTAGCCAACGCTGTAAAAGTCTATGTCACTCTTTACGATGGGACGCAGTACGAAGGTCGCATCGTTGGACAAGACCTTGAAAACGACCTTGCGGTCGTGAAATTCGACCCTAAAGGAAAGGATTTAACCGTTGTTCCCTTGGGCAGAAGTGACGACTTGATGGTCGGTCAAAAGGTTCTGGCGATCGGAAATCCCTTTGCTCTGGACCGAACGATGACTCAGGGAATCGTGAGCGCCCTGGGAAGGCCTCTTCGTTCTGATACAGGAGTTATTCTCCACAAGTTGATCCAAACCGATGCGTCGATCAATCCGGGGAATTCAGGAGGGCCGCTATTGAATTCCCACGGTAAGATGATTGGAATCAACACCATGATCTATTCTCCATCGGGAGGATCCGTGGGAATAGGTTTTGCCGTTCCCGTTGATACGGCGCGAAGGGTCATCCCGGACCTGATCGAACACGGCAAAGTGATAAGGGGTTGGATCGACATCGTTCCGGTCCAGCTCTTCCCGCAGCTTGTTCGTTACGCCAATCTTCCGGTTCACCATGGACTTTTAATTTCCAAGGTCACCCCGGGTTCGCTGGCCCAGCGGGCAGGTCTCCGTGGAGGTAGTCCTGATAGAGCGGTGCGTTACGGTTCCAGCATCCTCTACTTGGGGGGGGACATCATTACAGCGATCAACGGTCAAAAAGTAGCTTCGTTAGCCGACTTGTACGGCGCCTTGGAAGCCAGTAAGCCGGGTAATGTAGTCCAGGTAACGATCTGGAGGGATGGAAGGGAAAAAGTGCTCTCCGTCACCTTGGATCAACGTCCGGACAATGCTCAATGGGAGTCCTCTTGAGGTTAGAAGTCTCAGCGCCCTACGCTCCTGCAGGAGACCAGGGTAGCGCTATAAAATCCCTCGTCGAAGGCGTTCGACGGGGTGACCGTTTTCAAACTCTCAAGGGTGTAACAGGGTCCGGCAAGACTTTCACGATGGCCAAGGTCATCGAGGAGCTTCAGTTGCCAACTTTGGTGATGAGCCATAATAAAACTTTAGCCGCTCAGCTCTACCGAGAATTCAAGGATTTTTTTCCAAAAAATGCTGTGGAGTATTTCGTTTCTTACTACGATTACTACCAGCCTGAAGCCTACGTTCCGTCCAAGGACCTTTACATTGAAAAAGACTCCTCGATCAATGAAGAGATTGATCGGTTGCGTTTGGCAGCGACAACCTCCTTGGCTTCCCGACGCGACGTCATCGTCGTTGCCACGGTTTCGGCTATTTATGGTCTAGGGAGTCCTGTCTCGTACTTGGAAATGAGGCAAGAGATCAGTCTTGGGCAAGATTTGTCCATCGATGGGCTCAAGCGAACCCTGATCACCCTCCAGTACGATCGCAACGACGCTGTG
>JABEVL010000174.1 GCA_013043995.1 Spirochaetales bacterium
CCGAATCTGCCCGCTCGATGTGAAAGAAGCCGAAGAAGGCGACTTGGTTAAGGCAGGAAGGATCCTGATTGCTCCAGGCGACTACCACCTGGAATTGGAACGCAAGAGTCTGGCCACCGTTGCGCACGTCAACCAGCAGGAGCTCTGCAACGGGCACCGCCCTTCGGCGGGAGTCTTGTTTCGTTCCGTTGCGCGTCATTTTGGTGCTCAGTCCATGGCCCTCATCATGACAGGAATGGGCCGCGACGGTTCTGCCGAGATCGGAGAAATCTACAGGGCGGGCGGTCTGACGCTGGCCCAGGACGAAAAGAGCAGCGTCGTCTTTGGAATGCCCAAGGTTGCGATTGAAATGGGACACGCCGAAAAAATCGTGAGTCTCGAAGAGACGGCCGAGGTGCTCAACCGTCTTGCCAAGGAGTTTGCCGGCCGGAGCTAGTTTTTGGCCAACGCCAAGGGTGTCAGGTCCATGACCGGAATGACCCGGACCACGGTGGGCATATTCTGGGTTTTCTCCTTCCTGCGAAGGAAGTTCGACGCCATGGCCAGGACAAGAACCCCCGCGCTGAGGGCAAAACGGGGCCCTTCGGCATTCGGATCGCCGTAAAGGGGCCAGGTAAACCAAGCGACCCCCATGAGCACCAGAGGCAGGACCAGCAAGCGCAGACCCGCCATGAACGCCGCCCCGTTGGGGACGTTGACGTCGATGAAATCGCCTTCCTTGAGGTTCAAATTTTCGGGGTTCCAGGCGCGAAACTCAACAAACTTTCCGGTTTGGATGCAGTTGCAACCGCCTTCCGTACCGCACCCGTTCCCGCAGCCGGCTAGGGGTTGTGTCGTCAGCCAAACGTCTTTTCCTTCAATCCTCGTGATCGTTCCCTGTCGGTTCATGGGGTACCTCCTGACATGATTCAGTAAATGTTTCCAGGGCAACAGCGTGCCCCCTTTCGTCAATATCAATAAAAATTCCCTGGACGGCCAGCGCTGACCAGCTCGGAACACTCCGAAGGGGAACGCCCGTTTCCAGACGTTCGATTTCTTTTTCAGGGTCAAAGCCGCCGACCGAAAGTTGACTTCCCGTCCGCCCGGCGTCGGTGAGGAGCGCCGTGCCTTTTGAGCTGATCCGTTCGTCTCCCGTCATCACCTTGGTGTGGCTCCCCACGACGGCAGACACCTTGCCGTCGGCATAGCTGAAGAACAACTGCTTTTCAGCTGTTGTTCCCGCATGAAAATCGACAACGATCATCGGTGTGACCCCGGCCGCCCTCGTCAAAATATCGTCAAGAGCGAGCAACGGCTGAAAAGGGTACATCCGCGACCAGCCTGTTTGCCCCAAAAGACTGATGACGGCTAAACGCACGCTTCCCACGGAAAAAAGCTTCCAGCCGCGCCCGGGCGAGTTCATCGGAAGGTTCGCCGGCCTTAAAAGGAAGGAACTCGCCTCAAACACAGGGTGCAGGTCCTTTTTGTAGTAAGCGCAGTCTCCAAGAGTGATGGCCTGAAGCCCGAGCTTATGCAGGTAAAAGGCGTGGTTTTTACCCAGACCGAAACCTCCAGTGGCTCCATCGCCGTTTCCTAAAACAAAGTCGGGCTTGAACCTGTCCCGGAGAGTTCGCAGAGTATGACGCAGGGCAAAAACGCCGGGTTTACCGACAATCTCGGAAACGTACAAAAGACGCATGGGGTTCCTTTCTAACTTGCTCAGGTTCAGGATAGCCGACTTTCCTTTCTTAGCAAAGGTGTTATACTTGAGACAGGGGAAGGTCGTTCCCCTCTCGGCCGCCTTCGGGGGCCGGTAACCTGCCGAAAGGAGGTTGTCATGAATAAAGACAACAAGTTTCCCTTTATGGATCTGAACAAATTCCTCGACGAGGTCTTTGGTCACGTCGAATCTTGGAACGAGAAGTTCCACACGGAAATGGAACGGGGCTGGGGAATCGGAAAAGGTGTCGCTGAAGGGTTGGATTTTTATCCGACGTACGCCTACCCGCCCATGAACGTCTACCTGACCAGCGACAAGTCTTTGGTCCTTGAAATGGCCCTTGCGGGGTTCAATCAAGAGGACCTGGAGTTGCAGTTTGTCGGAGACTACCTGGTTTTTTCGGCAAGGACCCAGGTGATCGATGAACCTGAAGACGTTCGTTACCTCAAACGAAGGCTCAAGATCAAACCCGTCGAGCAGCAAAAATACTTCGTTCCCGCGGATAAGTTTGATCAGTCTCAGGTTGCTGCGACGTTCAAGAACGGTCTGTTGCGTGTCGTCGTTTCATCACGGATCGACGTGGCTCCTAAACCTGGTGTCAAGATCGAAATCAAGGGATAAAAATTCAACGGGCTGGCCGATCTTGACAGCCAGCCTCGGTTTTCTTTAGTATACGCCTGCGTTCGCCCAGATGGTGAAATTGGTATACACGCTAGTTTCAGGTACTAGTGCCGCGAGGTGTGGGGGTTCGAGTCCCCCTCTGGGCATTTTTAGATAAGTCCTTCCCTTGGAAGGGCTTTTTTTTGCCCGGCTTGTTATCTCATCGACTGACTCTTGGCCGGAAGAAGTGTCAGGAGCTGGAGAAAAGGTTCTTTTTTAGACAGCGAAGAAACTCTGCGAATAGGCTTTACAGGTCTGTTGCGTTGGCTTTTCTCAAGGCCTCGGCCAGTTTTTGTTTCCAAAGGGAACGGAACTCTGGCGGCGAAACGGCTTCGGCAGAGCCTCCCCAGGACAACACGTAGGACACGATTTCGGTGAACTGCCAGACGCGGATAAAGAAATCCGCGTAGGGGATTTCTGCCTCGAGGTGCAGTTCCCTGCGCTGACCGGGGTGAAATTCGAGCTTTTTGACGTAGTTCACGATCTCGTTGCCCCAAAACCTGATCTGGACCTCTTGGGGGGCTGGGGTGTTGGCCCCCAGGTAGATTCCAAAAACGTCCAAGGTCTTTCGCCAGGACTCGAGCTCGGCAGGCAGCGGGGAAAACTTCGTGTTGAAGACGCGCTCGACGTTCGAGATTCGGCTCAGGCGGAATAGGGTGGGTTTTGCCAGTCCCCTGTGGCTGAGCTGGCCCGCCAGGTAACGGATGCCGTCGTAGTCCAGCAGAGCCCACAGAGCAACGCCCTTGTGTTCCTTGGGTTGCTGGTCGGGGGGTTGGTAGGTGAAGCTCACCTTGACTCCGGTTTCGAGGGCCTGCTTGAGGGTGTCCCAGTTTTTCACGCTTTCTGGGGTTTCAGGCTCGGTGACCAGGTGGCGTTTCAGAAATTCAAAGCTGCCGCGTTTTCGGGGAAAAAGCGTCGAACTGTAGTTCCCTTCTCTGCGGGAGTACGTCAGGGTTCCTGACTTTTTGAGGTGGTACTCCTTGAGGAACTTGATGTCGTTTTCGAAGGTTTTCTTGCCTCGAGGGAAGTGCTCGGCCCAGTGTTCGTACCTGAGCTCGCCGGTTTCCCGCAGGCTGTCCATCATCCAGAAAAGCCGTTCGGCCAAGGCGCTTGTCGGGCCCATGTTTTTTCTCCTGTCAAAAGAAGTATTGATTCCGTTGACTGAGTTTAATTTGCTGCAGGGCCTTTATCCATCCCCCAAGCCGGTCTAACTTGAAACTCGAAGGAGATCAAACATGAAAATCAGCGAAACAGATTCCGAAACCTTTGAAGCGAAGTTCGAACGGTTCCTCGACGACGGTTTTGAAAACGTGAGCCTCGAGGACACAGGTTCCTGTTTCCCCTGGCAATGGTTCGCCCTCGACGCGGTCGCTAAACTTTCTTCCGAGGTCTGGGCTGAATCAGACGCCTGGGACTTCTTGCAAAAATTCCTCAGCCGCGACATCGTGCTGCAAATTCATCTGGATTGGTACCGAAGCCTCGGCTCCCAGGGACAGGCCGAGGTGGACGAGTCGAGCGAAGGGTTCTATCGAAGGAAGCCCCTTGAAAGAAACTTGCCCAAGGTCCGTGAACTGCGCAGGGCCGTGAAGGACGCCATCGCCGCAGAAGCCCAACACAGGGACCGCAGCGCCGTTTGGGAGCGAATTGTCCAGGAATGGAAAAACGACCTTGGTCTGAGTGACGCCGAATGCCGGATTCTTGGAATGGCACTGGTGATGTCGCAGAATCGCGAGGTGAAGAGTTTTTTTGAAACCGGCCGTAACCTTTCGGTTCCTAAAATCAGCGAGGCGCTGGATCTGCCTGTTCAAACTTTAATCAGGGCTTTTTCGAGCAAGTCCAAGCTTAAAACGATCGGTCTGGCGAGTGACTTTTTTGAACTGGACGACGGTTGGGCCCAGGCCCTTTACCACGGGACGTGGAAGGAAAATATTCTGGATTCGGTCGCCCAACAGTCTGGTTCAGGTTTTGATTTGAAAAGTTTTCGGCTAGGACAAGCGGATGAAGAATTTCTGTTGGAGTTCCTGAAACGGCCGGAACCCTGCAACCTGCTGATCTACGGGCCGCCGGGAACGGGCAAGAGTGAGCTCGCAAGGTCGCTGGCCCAAAGCGCCGGTTTGAACGCCTACAGCCTCGAAAACCCAGGCGTGATGGAATCGCGGTCCAGACGGGGAACCGGCGTGACGGCGGCCGAGCCCTTGGTCGCCGCAAGGTCGCTTCAAGGGAAAAACGCCGTGCTGATCCTCGATGAGGCAGAACCCTTTCTGAGTTCGCAGGCACACTCTTTTTTCAAAGCTGTGGACGCCGAGGCAAAAGCGCGGGTCAACGCCCTGCTCGAATCGATGACGGGAAAAACCATCTGGATCGTGAACCATCTGGACCTCCTCGACGAGTCGGCTCTGCGGCGGTTCAATTTTGTCCTGGCGATGCCCCAGCCAACGGCCAGCCGCAACCTGGACTCCTGGCTCTATCACGCTGAACGGGTTGGTCTCGACCCGGGGGAATGGAAAACCGTGTTCCAACAGGCTTCGCGCCGCTTTACCCTGCCGCCGGCGCTGATCGAACGGGTCGTGAGGAACCTGTCGCTGGTTCGGGATTTTACTGTTCGGAGCAAGGACGCCGCCTTGAACCATCTGGTCATGTCGTACATCGAGGCCGGTTACGGCAAGGCTGGTCAGGCTTCGGGCGACAAGCCCTTTGACCTCGACGTGCTGGTGTGCAAGCCCGAAGCCGGAGACTTGTTCGAGTCGCTGGCGGCAAGGGTCTCAAATCCGCGTGCCCCAGCCAAGGGGCAAAGGCTCTTGTTCTGGGGCCCTCCAGGGACAGGAAAGTCTGAGCTTGCCCGGCAGATCGCCCTCAAACTCGATCGCGAATTTAAGTTGATCCGTCCGTCGGATATCTTGAGCATGTGGGTCGGCGAGAACGAACGGAATATCCGCAAGGCCTTCCAAACCGCCAGCAAGGTTCCCTCGGTGCTGGTATTCGACGAGATTGACACCTTCCTGATGAACCGCGAAAAGGCGGGGAAGTCCTGGGAACTTTCGATGGTCAACGAGTTCCTGATTCAGCTGGAAACCTTCGAGGGAATCCTAGTGGGAACCACCAACGGGCTTGAGCGTCTTGACCCTGCGGTTCTGCGTCGGTTCCAGACGAAAGTCGAGTTCGGTTATCTGGAGCCTGCGGGGTGCTCGTCGTTGGCCATCAAGTATTTTCCCGAGCTGGGAATCTCTGAACCCGAAGTCTGGACCAACCTGCCTCCCTTGACCCCGGGGGACTTTGCCGCGGTAGCCGATTCGGCCCTGCGTCCTGCTTCGGTAGCGGAATTGTTCGAAGCCTTGAAAGCCGAGGCGGCCTTGAGAAAACCTGCGGTCAAACCCATCGGGTTTTAAATCCATCACCCAGAAGACGCTTGAGTTCTCCCCGAGGCGGCGTTCCGTGAGAGTCCCCCTTTCGCGGAAAGTGTCGCCGGAACCTCTGAGGATGGGGAAAAAGTTTCGGAAGCTAGCTCTTGGCTTTGGCCAAGACGGCCCAGACTTCAACGGGCTCCTTGCGGCCCTTGACCAGGTGCGGCCCGAGGGGTTTCAAGGAGTAATTTTCGCGAGCGCTCTCGGCTGTGGCTTGATTGACCAGAATAGGGTAATCAGGAAACTCTTGGGTGAGGGTTTCCAGCCGGGCCGCCACGTTGACCGCGTCCCCGATGACGGTGTACTGGATCCTGTCCAGCGAGCCGATTTGCCCGGCTACAGCTTCCCCTGTGGCGATCCCGATCCCGCTCCGGATCGCCGTCAGGCCCTGCCGGGTACGTTGAGAATTGAGAACCGCCAAACGCTCACGCATGGCCAGTGCCGCTCCGACGGCGTTTTTTTCGTGGTAGGGTTGCTCTAAGGGCGCCC
>JABEVL010000175.1 GCA_013043995.1 Spirochaetales bacterium
CCTCAAGAATCGACTCTGGTCCTGCGTTGGGTTTTGAAAAGAGAGTCGCCTTTACCGAAGGTCACAAACTAGAAATCAAACCCCGTTGGTCGGCAAAGGGTTTGGCGGAAACCCCCAGGACAAAAGCCGCTAGGTTGCTGGCTTGCGGGGTGAACGCCAATCCCAGGGTTTCGCCGTCGACGGGAAGAAACGACGTGAAAGTTCCACTGGTATTTCCTTCATAGTAGGTGTTTTGACTGGAATCGCCGGAGGCCCACAAGAACTGCCCCGACACGGCGGTGTGAAAAAACTGCGGGATGAAGTAGTGAAGGTTGGCGTCGATCATCGACCCCAGGATAGGGTTGTACTCGTAGGCCATTCCGGTCGTCGAAACGCTGGGATCCACAGCTTGGTACGTCAACATCTGTCCGGCACCGAGGTAGCCGTACAGGCTGTAAAAAAGATTCTCCACGAGGGGACCCGAGATGCCTAAACCGTAATATTGGGTATCCACGCGGCCGCCGCCGCCAGGCGGTGCCGAAGAGTCTCCCGGCTGAACGACGTTTTGAAAGTAAGGCCGCATATCTGTCTGTATCAAAACAGACAGCTCGGGCGTCTGTCGGGCGAAAAGCTCGGGGAACTTCAAATTCAAGGCCGTCAACACGCGCGGGCTGGCGAAAATCTTGGAATTATCTTCATAGTCCGAGTAGTCGTACTTGCTCATGATCGGGTCAGCATAAAGCTTGTTGATCAGGCCCGTATAACCGAGGGTCATTTCAAGCTGGGCCAGGGGGTAGGTAAAGGCGAATTGAATGCCGTCCAAGTCTTGTGAAAAAACGCGCCGGGAAGGATCAGAATACGCAAACCGGCCCAACTGGAAGGTGAAGAGGGTGGCCCCGCCGGGAACGTGAGAAAACTCGCCCGAAAGCGTCAGGCTGTCGAAATCAGCGTAGACGTGGGGAGTGAAGGTACTCAGACTCACGCTCGCCGCACTTCGGAACTTCAGGTGTTTGCCCAAATCCGTATCGACCCAAAAAAGAAATTTATTGTACTGGGTGAACTCGGTAAAGGGCTGCTGAATGGCTGCCGTTTCATTTTCCATCGTCCCGCCGTAATCAAGGGCTGAAAGCGCCGGCACAAAAATTGTTCCCGTGAATAAAATCAAAAGCACAAGCAGGGTTTTCATCGTCGTCCATCCTTCCAGGCCAAAACAGCGTTGAGCACCTGAAGTGTTTCGTAGGGGGTGAGAACTCGGTCGGGAGCCCAGTCGGAGTCGACAAAGCCCCTGTAAACAATCTCATGAGCGGCGTAGCGTGTGTTGGGGAACCAGGTGTAAAAGATTCCGCCGGGAATTTGAAACGCCCGCATCAAAAGAAGCGACAGCTCTCCGAAGGTGATCGGTGCCGCCTGGGCAGTACCGGGTAAACCCCAGTGTTTTCCAGCCAAAACGCTGACGGCCTGTTCAGGCGTGGACGTTGCAGGAACGATCCCAGCAGCGGCCAAAACAAAGTATGCCGACGTCGCGTAGTCGGCTTGCTTTTGCGCCAAAAAATGGTCCTCAAGATCGTTGGACTGAGCAAAAACCTGCCCCAACTGGGTCAAAAGAAAAACTGAAAGCAGAACGAGACTTTTTCTCACAATCACACTCCCTCTCGCGGAGAAAGTATAACGCATAAAAACAAATTTTCTAAGTCCAGCCCCCAGCTGTCTAGTTTCATCGGATCTCTTGACTCAAAGAGTGCTCCCATGGGATTTTTTCGCCATGAATTTTTTCCATCGTCCCTTCGTCAAGTCCATCGCCTTTGCCAATTTTTTGCTTGTTTCCCTTTTGAGCAGCTGTGCCGATCCTGGACCTATCGTCCAGCAACAGGATATTTACACCACTTCGATCATCCTGAGCCTGTACGGGAACCCTCCCCCCGTCGTTTTTGACAAAATCTTTGCCCGGCTGCACCAAATCGACCTCCAGATGAGCGCGCAACGCTCCAACAGCGAAATCAACGACATCTCGGACCACGCGGGCAAGTCCCCCGTCAAGGTTTCACCCGACACGTTGATCGTCCTCGAGAATGCCTTAAGCATGGCCAAACTCACGCACGGAATATTTGACCCAACGATCGGCCCTGTCACCGCGCTCTGGAATGTTGAGGGAGAAAATCCCCACGTCCCGTCGCCTGAAGCGATCGCCCACGCCCGTGCCCTCGTCAACTGGCGCGACGTGGTGATCAATCAGCAGGCCGGGACCGTTTTTTTGACCAGACCCGGGATGAGACTGGACTTCGGGGGCATCGCCAAGGGCTATGCGATGGACGAGGCCGTACGCATCGCCCGCAATTACGGGGTTAAAACCGGAATTTTCAATATGGGCGACAGTTCCATCTGTCTTTTGGGGACCAAATCGAACGGTGAGCCCTGGAAGGTGGGGATTCAGGATCCGTCGTACGGGGCCCCCCGCAGTTCGATCATCGGGATCGTCCAAGGTTATAATTTTGTCGTGGAAACCAGCGGCCCCTACGAACGCTACTTCGTTCAGAACGGCAAGCATTACCACCACATCATGGACCCGAGAACGGGAGCTCCTGCGGAAAGCGGTCTTTCGCAGGTCACCCTCCTCATGCCCGTTGACACCACCCTGGGCGATGGACTGTCGACCTCCTGCTTCATTCTGGGGCTCAATAAGGGGATGCAGCTTATCAATTCTCTTTCCGGTGCCTCGGCGATTTTTGTGACCAAAGATAAAAAAGTTTACCTGAGTCCCGGCGTCGCCGGAAGGTTTAGCCTGACGGAGCAAGGCAAGGCCCTCGGTTACAGGCTTGCCACCTTACCGTCCCAGGATCAGTCCGAGAAGAGCTAGTTTCTTTTTCTTGACATTTTTTGCGGATCAAAAGTTTACACAAGGGGTTAGAATGGATATTTTTATTTCAATCATTTTGGGCGTGGTCTTGGGCATCACGGAATTCCTTCCGGTTTCCTCCCTGGGACACTCCATCGTTTTAGAAGCTTTTTTAGGCTTCCCTCAGACCATCGTCCTTTCCCCCCAGGCCGTTCAGCACGCGCGGCACGCTCTGGCACTCTTCATTCAGCTCGGCGCTGTCTTGGCCGTCATCGTTTATTACTTTAAGGACCTGGTTCGCCTGGGCGCCCGTTTGCCGTCCGACCCCAAGGCCCGCCGTTTGGCGGGTAACCTGATCCTCGCCTTTTTGCCGATCGCCATTTTGGGCTTTTTGTTCAACAAAACGATTAAAACCCTGTTTTTTTCTCCTTGGGTCGTGGCCATTTCGCTCTTTGTCGGCGGTGTGATTTTCATCCTGGTAGAGTCTAGGAA
>JABEVL010000176.1 GCA_013043995.1 Spirochaetales bacterium
GCGTTATGCAGGGAACGGCGGCGCCTTACATCCAAGTTCACAGCCCTTATTCTGAAACGGGTTTTGGGACAACTGTAATCTGATGAAGGTTTTTTCGGCGAAAAAAGGTCGTCAGGACTGAGGGAATGAGGCACTCTGCCAAGGCCAGCAGTCGCCCCGACAACGTCGAGTAGTCCTTGGGTTTGCCTTTCGCGACGGACCTCAGGATCTGTTCGGCGGCACGAGCCTGCGACCAGTCAGCATGCCGTTCGTGGTGGACCAAAGCTCCTTGGGCGTTCAAAATGGTTTTTCCGGGGTCGTTTTCGACAAAAGGAAGGTAAACAACGCCGCTTTTCAGGCCAGCGGGGTGCGATTCCACGGTAAGGCTTTCTGAAATCGAGGTCAGTGCGGCTTTGGCGGCACCGTATACGGACACCCCAGCAAAACCCCGCACGGCGCCTAAAGTCGAAACAAACCAGACGCGCCCGCCGCCCTCGCTGACAAGTTTCCAGCAGGCCCTGGTGATCAAGAGGCTACCCAAAAGGTTATCTCGCAGCAAACGATCGATCACCTCGTAGCTTAGTTCTCCAAAACGTCCGCGCATCGACGTCCCCGCATTGTTGATCAGAACGTCGAGCCGGCCAAAACGTTGCCATGCGGCGTCGGCGACCTTTGCGGCGGACTCTTTTGAAGTCAGATCGCCCGCCGCAAAACCCAGGCGGTCTTCTCCAAAGTGAGTTGCAAGACGGGAATACGCCTCTTTTAAGCGTTCGTGATCACGGCCGTGCAGCATGACCCGTGCACCCAAATTGAGCAACAACTCGGCGGTCACGTAGCCCAAGCCCCGTGACGAGCCCGTGACAAGGACAACTTGACCCTGCCAAAACTTGGGGTAGCAACGGGCTAGCCGATGATGAATGTTCGGCCTCCATAGATAAAAACGCTTTTTTCCAAAAAGAGCCTCAAGGCTTCAAAAAGGACGCGTCGCTCCACATCTTGCCCCAACTGGGTGAATTGGGCGATCGACAAAGAGTCATCCACGCGAACAACGTCTTGGCTGATGATGGGACCCTGATCAAGATCCTCATTGGCAAAGTGTGCCGTGGCTCCGATCATTTTCACGCCTTTATGCCAAGCTTGATGATACGGTTTGGCTCCCATGAAGGCCGGAAGAAAACCGTGGTGGATATTGATCACCTTGAAGGCCCAACGTTTGGTGAAATCTGGACTCAGAATCTGCATGTAGCGGGCAAGGACCACAACGTCAATTTTGTAGGCCTCGAGCAGGGCTTGAAGGTCGGCTTCGCAGGCCAGCCGTCCTTTCTGCGGATCGATCTTTTCGAAATTGATGCTGAACTGCTCGGCAACAGAGGCCAGATCGTTGTGATTGGAAATGATCACAGGAAAGTCGCAACGCAACTGGGCATCCTGGTGCTTCAGCAACAACTCATAGAGGCAGTGGCTCGTCTTGCTGACCAGAATGGCAACGCGCAATCTTTGCGCTCTGTCGTGAAGCTCCCATTCCATCTTATGACGTTCCGCGATAGGCATAAACTCCTGGCGAAACCTTGCTGTTGTGAACTCGGGTTCTGCCATGAAAACGGCTTTCAGCATAAATAGGCTGACATCAACCGCAGTTTTCTGGCTCAAACTCAGGATATTGCCCCCAGAATGTGCGATACAACCCGTCACAGCGGCCAAAAGGCCTTTCTGGTCGGGGCAGGTAACGGTCAGGGCAAACTCAGAACTACTCATGGGATCAGACTAGGGCAAGAGCAGGTTTTTGACAAGTAAGTTGAAAAACCATCTTTCAAAGAAGCTTAAAGGGATGCGGGAGAAGCTCATCGAGACGATAGCTGCGTTCAACACCGGCAAGATTAGCCAGGTGGACAGGAAAATCGGGTGGACAAAATTCCGCCAAAACTCCCAGACAAAAAGCGCAGGGAACCGCAGGCGGCTCGGCATCGGTCACTACGATAAGGAATTCAAAGTCTTGGTAGCCTTGCGAGACCGCAGAAAAAACTGCCGACCGTTCCGCACAGACCGTACCGCCGTAACTCGCGTTCTCGACGTTGCAGCCGCCGATGCTCAAGTCAGAATTGCGAATCTTCAAAGCAGCACCGACGGCAAAATGCGAATAAGGAGAGTAAGATCGTTGACGAGACAGGCAGGCTGCCTCCCAGGTTTTATGCATTTCAGGACTCATCGACGTCTCCCCAGTGCGAACGGTTTAAAAGATAAACGAAGAGGTAGCTGACTCCCAGAAAAAAAGCGATGCTGAGCGAAAAGAGCCAGGCGTCAGGCATAAAAAGGTTGTCAAGAACCGAATGCCACGTCGAATTGGGGTAAGTGAAGAGGCTCCAGCTGTTGAGCCGCAGGAATCTCCCCACAAAAACTCCGTATCCGGCAAAGATGCTCGACACGAAAACCAAAATCCACCCCCAGAGGCGGCCAAAAAAGCGTCTCCAGAGACGGTGCATGATCAGTAGGGACACTAAACCCAAAAAATGCCCTGAAAAGGCAAAAAGGGACCGAACGATCACGTCGTACCACAAAAGCATCGTTTCCATGCCCCGAGCGTTCGGGTTGTCGACAGGAAGTCCTCTTTGTATCAGGTGGATGAAGTCGGTAAAGATGTACGAGGAATTGGGGAAAAAGATCAGCCAGGCGAGGCTAAGAAGAAAAAGCAAAGGAACGAGCAGGACGAACGGACCTTTTTTAGTTAAGACCTGCGCGAAACCCGCGATGACGAGCGGGACAAGGGCTAGAACAAGGTTCCAAATCAGAAAAGCGTGCGTCCAATGACCTGTAAAAAGGAACCGGACACCCACCATCGCCAAACACCCCAAAAGTCCCGTTCCCAACAATATGAAGGATTTTCCCAACCCAAAACGGGAGCGAACCATGAGCCGGAGTTTCTATTAAAGTGCTGAAAAAATCAAGCAATCCCGAAAATTTAGTTCGGCTGGGGGATCGTCGACTCGGTGGTGTCGCCGTTGTAAGCCTTTTTAAAGGCGGCCCTCGCCAAGAGCTCAAAGTCAGAACTGGACTGAGTCGCGCCAGCTACAACGTCGACTTGGGGTTTTTGTAAGGCGAGAAGCTCCTTGACGAGCTCTTTGGTGTATTCCGCAGGACCAACTCCGACCTTAGATTTCATCGCTTGTTCGTACGAGGGATCTTCCGATTTCAGACTTCCATCTTGGGAACTGACGTAGTCAAAAACAGCGGACTCGATGCGTCCCCCTTGAACAGTCATCTCTAAAAAAGCCTTGTAACCAAAAGAGTCCGGTTTATCGAACGCCACCTTGTAAACACCGTCTTGCAGAACCATCCCCAAAGCACTCAAGGAAGCCAGACCCAGAGCTAAACCAAGGGTGAGAACGAACAACATCACTCGTTTCAATTTCATGAAGATTCCCCCTCACCTAGAGCAAGTTTTAGGTTATTCTAGGCCCTGGATTCCTATTTGTCAAACTGGGGAGAACAATGCTTAGAATTGACGCTTTTTTTCGGCAAACCCGTGCCAATCTCCAGCAGGGACTCGCCTTTTGGGGAGGTGAACTCCGCTCCCTGACCTCCCAGGAGATCCGAATTTTGGAGTCTCAGAACAACCTTTGCGAAAACTGGGGCCAGCTTCAAGTTTCAACGGACTTTACGCCCCTGCGCATCGCAGGCAACAGGTTTGAAGGCCGTGTCGTCCTTGGACGCTTAGAAACACCCTGCGGGCTTTTCCGTTCCACCCTTATCGAGGCTGAGGTCGGCCCAGGAACCACGATCGATCAAAACTCCTTTTTACGCCGTTGCTGGATCGAGGGTCCCTCGACGGTCTTGAACTCCCGTGTTGATTGTACCCAAGCCTCTAGTTTTGGTTTAGGACGAAAAATCTTGGTGGGTCCCGAAACGGGGGGCCGGTGGATTCCGACCTCGGACGATTTAAGCCTTGAATCCGCGCAAGTCAAGGTGAACTCACCCCAGGCCTTGCAAGCCGCTGAGGACTTGGCCCAAAGTATCAAAAGTCCGTTCAGTTACGTCGGCCCCAACTGCTTTCTTGTCAACTTGGGCCAGGCGGACGGCGTTTTTCTGGCGGGCAACGTCGAAGTCAGGGGGTGCGCCCAGATCGAGAATTCTTTCGTGACGGCCGAGCCCGAAAATCCCGCTTGCTTGGGCGCAGGGGTCTGTCTGCGCTCGTGCCTCGTTCAAGCCGGGGTCCACCTTGACACCTTTGCCTTGGCGGAAAACTCGGTCTTTCTTGAATTTTCAGGTGGAAGCGATCATGTCCGCCTCAGCGAAAGCATGATCGGCCCGAACACCCACCTTTCAAGCGGCGAAGTTCACTCCTGTTTTCTGGGTCCCTTCGTGGGGATGCACCATCAAAGTCTTCTTATTTCGTGTTGGTGGCCGCAGGGGCGCGGGAACCTGGGTTACGGGGCTAACGTAGGGTCAAATCACACGTCTCGGGCTCCCGATCAAGAAATTCGTCCGGGAGAGGGAATGTTCTTTGGCCTGGACTGCGCCGTCAAATTCCCTGCCGATTTTTCCGAATCTCCGTATTCTTTGGTGGCAACCGGGGTCGTGACGGAATCACAACGGATGGAGCTTCCTTTTTCACTCCTTTTAGAAGGATCGGGGAACCAGCAACCGGCCCCGGGCCTGACACGAGTGATCCCTGGATGGGTTTTGGCCGAGAATTTTTATATGGTCTGGAGAAATGAGACTAAATTTCAAAAAAGAAACCGCCTTAGCACTTCTTCTTGGGATCTCAGGGTGCTTCGACCTGAAATTGTGGATAAACTGTGGAAAGCCCGTGAGGCACTTGCGGAGCGTGCTGGAAAAGAGGTTTACACCCAGCAGGATATTTGCGTCATCGGCAGGAACTATTTATTGGAATCCGATCGCAAGAAAGCGGTACTAACTTATCATAATTTCACACTTTACTCGGCCCTTCGATTTTTTGCAGAAAAAACTTACCGAATACGTGACTACGATCCGGCCTGGCTCCAAGGCTTGTTTCAGCGTTTAGGGCTCGACTTTTCTGACCGCATCGGGCTTTTAAAGGCTTTTCTCGCCCATGAAACGGCCCTTTGGGAGTCCGCACGGGCATCCAAACAAAAAGACGACCGTCGGGGTGCCCAAATTTTTGACGACTGGGAGCAATTCTGGCCGCGAGGCGCCGAGGATGAGGTGCTGTTGGCCAAGGAAAAAGAGCTTCAGGAGTGGAAAGTCCGCATCTTGGGAAACTAAAGCCCAAGGACCTTGTGGAAAACCTGGGGAAAAGATGCCATCTCCTGTGTTCGAACATCGGGCATGCTGTGGATAACGTGGGGATAAACCCTAGGACGCCGCTTTTGATTTTCATGACTTGGGGTTTTCGTACCAGGGTCTTTTTGTTATGATGAGGCCAATATTTCTCATACAGTAAGGAGCAATCATGGTAAGTTACAAGGATTTAGGCTTGGTGAACACCAAAGACCTGTTTGCCAAGGCCGTGAAGGGCGGCTACGCTATCCCCGCCTACAATTTTAATAACTTGGAACAGCTTCAGGCCATTATTCAGGCCTGCGTCGAAACCAAGTCCCCCGTCATTCTTCAAGTTTCCTCGGGTGCGCGAAAATACGCCAATGCGACGCTGTTGCGCAACCTCGCCAAGGGGGCCGTCGAGTACGCCAAAGAACTCGGTTACGAAATTCCTATCGTCTTGCACCTTGACCACGGCGACAGTCTCGAGCTTTGCAAAAATTGTATCGAGAGCGGCTTTTCATCGGTAATGATCGACGGCTCCCACCTCCCCTACGAAGAAAACATCAAACTGACGAAGTCTGTTGTCGATCTGGCCCACAGTCAGAAAGCCTACGTGACCGTCGAAGGCGAATTGGGTGTTCTGGCGGGGATCGAAGACGAAGTTTCTCACGAACATTCCTCTTACACAAAACCCGAAGAAGTCATCGATTTCGTCAAACGAACTGGTGTTGACTCCCTCGCGATTTCCATCGGCACAAGCCACGGTGCGACCAAGTTTAAACCCGAGCAGTGTACCCGAACCGCCGACGGAATTCTGATCCCTCCGGCCCTCCGCTTTGACATCCTTGAAGAGATTGAGAAAAAGCTCCCGGGCTTCCCGATCGTCCTCCACGGGTCGTCGTCGGTCCCCGTCGAGTACGTGCACCAGATCACCCAGTACGGCGGTAAACTTAAGGAC
>JABEVL010000177.1 GCA_013043995.1 Spirochaetales bacterium
CCCAATCCCCAACGATTCGAGCACCTGGCGAACGTCGTGCAGCCACCTCACCCTGTCGTTTTCGTCCGAAACTTTTCTGTAAGCGCCGAACTCTCCGCAAAAGACGGGCACCTGGTGTCGGCGGCCCCAGGCGGAGGCACGGACGAGTCCCGCGCGGATTCTGTCCAGGTTCCACCGCTGATTTCCGTAGTCGAGAACCTGCTGACGTGCCCGGGGGTCTGCAAGAGACGCCGCCACAGAGGCCACCGCGCTGGGGCTGGAGGGGTACGGAACGTCGTGAAGTTCGGCTTGCGTCGGGCCAGTCCACGCGGCTCCTTGGTGGGTGAAGGTGAACGGTTCGTACCAGTGAAAGCTGTAAACGACGTTTCGCTCAGGCAGAGGGTTGAGCTCGACGAGTCCGTCGATACTCCCCCACCTTTCGCCTGTGGCAAGGAGGGTGTTGAACGGTGCGCCCTTTCTGATCGCCGCTGCCAGCGCCTGCTGAACAGGCGGCCACCAATCGGGTGAGATTTTCTCGACGGTAGAAAGGTGAGGTTCGTTCAGGATCTCAAAAAAGATCCTGTCAGAAGAAAACTTCGCATAGTGCCGGGCCAAGGTTTGCCAATAAATTTCCACTTTACTTAAAAAGGAAGGGTCGTGCGCCAGACGGTGTTCCCAATCGGAGTCCGAGGAAGAACCATGAATAGGATCAAGGATGACGGCGAGTCCGGCGTTCAGCAAGAGCCGAACGGCGTGGTCCACGTCGCGCAGATGGGGACCCAGAACCGCGGGGTTGCTGCTGTCAAACAGGAGATCGGGCCTCAGGGGCAACCGGCAAACCGTAAACCCGCAGCTCTTCAGGAAAGCCGCTTCTTCGGGGCGAAAAGCGTCCCGGTAAGCAGCGGGTTGGGCCCACGGGGTAAACCAGTCGTTCAGATTGATGCCGCGTGACAGAAAAGACAGATTTTTTGGAGGCACCCCGGCGTTGGGTTGCTCGCAGAAGGCAGGAAAGCCCAGAAATGCCAAGAAAAAAACGACCGTGATAAAAAATTTCATCCTTTGTCACTCCTCTTTATTTTAAAAAGATTTTCGGCGCTAAAAAACCGCTTTCACCTTTCCACCTCGGCAAAGGCAACGGTCAGTTTTTTTTGAGGCGGCCCAGAACACTCAAAACGCCGCTCAGGATCGTGAGGGGATGAGGGGGACAGCCCGGAATAAAAAGATCGACAGGAACGCTGCCCAAAATCCCCGAACGCGTTTCAGGGTGGCCCGCCCAGGGGCCTCCGGCGATGGGGCAGGAACCGACCGCGACGACGATCTTGGGATCCGGGACGGCGTCATAGGTTTTTTTCAGGGCGAGTTCCATGTTGATCGTCACGGGGCCCGTGACGATCAGGCCGTCGGCGTGGCGCGGCGAAGCGACCAGCTGAATCCCGAAGCGGCCCCAGTCCCACCCGATCGTCGAAAGCACGTTGAGGTCCGGCTCGCAACCGTTGCAACCTCCGGCGCTCACCTGGCGCAGCCGCAGGCTCCGGCCCAAAAGTCCGCGGATGCGCTTTTCAAAAGCCTCGGGGATCAAGGGACCGTCTTCGTCCATCGGAACAACAAGGTCGGAACGTTCCCTTGCGGCCAGGCGAAAATCCTTGGAAAACGTGATCGCTCCTGCGGGACAAGCCCGTGCGCAATCGGTGCAGAACAGGCACGCCCCCAGGTCGACCTTGAGCGGACCCTCGCGGCTGATCGCCCCGACAGGACACGACTCGGCGCACACCAGGCAACCGGCAGGGCAGAGGGAAACCTCGGCGAGGGGCCGTCCCCGAAAGCGGTCGGAAAGGGGCGGCGGGGCGCCTTGGGGGTACTTGGTAGTTCGGTGGCCCTGAGCCAGCCGCGTGAACAGCGCATGAATCATCGGGAGCTCCTTTTGAGCAGGATCACAGGTCGTGTCCGCTGTAGGAAAGGCTGAAACTCTTGTTGCAAAGGGGGAAATCAGATATCTCCTGGCCGCGGAGGACCAAGGCCAGGGCGTCCCAGTTATGAAACGACGCGTCGACGACCTTGTAGCGCTGGAATTTCCCCTCGGAATCCGTCAGAGCGACGTGAGCGGCCTCGCCCCGCCAGCCTTCTTCGAGCGCCACCGCGCACGAGAGGGGGGCGAGGTTCCCCAAGGCCTTCACAAAAGGTCCCCCGGGAAGATTTTTTAACAACTGGCGGACAAAGCGAAGCGACTGCTGAACCTCAAGCCAGCGCACAAAGGCCCGTGAAAAAACGTCTCCGGAATCGTAAGTGGACACAGGCACCTGATGAAACCTGAAAATTCCCGAAGGCTGATCGTAGCGCACGTCACGCCTCAGACCCGACGCCCGCGCCGCGGGGCCAACGACCCCGAGCTGGAGGGCTGACTCCTTTGTCAGGGTTCCAATGTCCTCAAAACGGGCCATGACCGACGAGGTTTCCCAAAGAAGGTTGATCGCCTGAGCCGTTTCTTTTTCGAGCACGTCCAGGCGTTTCAACATTTCCGCCGCCCGTGCGGGCTCAACGTCAAAGCCCGTGCCGCCGGGAACGACCAGGCCGCGACCGAAACGGTTGCC
>JABEVL010000001.1 GCA_013043995.1 Spirochaetales bacterium
CCTGGAAAGGCTCCTGCGTCCGGGTCCCTCTTCTTTTTCATCGCAAGCCCCTGTCGAAAAAACTCACTTATGCAAGGAAAAACTATGAAAAGATTTCTGCTTTTATTTTTGGGCGGGCTGCTGGGTAGTGCCCTTTGGGCCCAGGCACCCGAGGGTCTGACCCTTGACCAGGCTGTCAAAGAAGCCCTGGAACACAACCTCAGCCTTCAGGCCGCCGGGGTCGAAACCTCGATCAAAAAAAGGGACCACGACCTGGCCTGGAACAAGTTCTACCCGTCGATCTCGGTTTCGGGAGGTTACCTGCACCTGAATCAGGTCATTCAACCTCTTTACATTCCTCCGGCTGGACTAGTCTTGTACAGTTCACCCTATCTCGACAACATCACGACGGACTTTTCGGCCCAGATCGCCATCACCCCGGCCCTTTTTGCCCAGGTCGACCAAACGCTGATCGACTACGACAACGCCAAGGTTTCGCTGGCAGAAGCGCGTCAAAACCTGACCACCGAGGTCAAAAAGCTCTTTTACCAGCTTTTGGTCCTTCAGGAGACGATCAAGGTGACCAAGGCCGACCTTGCCAACGCCGACGAACGTTACAGGCAGGCCCAGGTGAACTACAAAGCGGGCCTTGCGCCTGAGTTGACGATGCTTCAAGCCGAAGTCGCCTACGAAAACCGCAAGCCGGCCCTAGACAACCTCAACGTCAACTACGACAAGGCCCTCTTCGCCTTTGAAAACCTGCTGGGGCGCGAAAGCGACCCTACCCTCAAGATTTCGGGCAATCTGAACGTGAGCGATCAACCCGCACTTCCCGACGCCAAGGTCCTGATCCAAAAGTTCATCGACCAGCGCCTCGACATCGAGGCCGCCAAAGGCCAAATCAGGTCGGCCCAGGGGCACCTGAACACGGCCGACTTGGCTCTTTGGCCCACGCTCATCGTCCACTACTCGGCCGACCCGACCCTGAACAGCTACTACAACCTCCAGAATGGCTGGTCGAACAGCTCAAACTGGATCCAGCAAACGGGGTCGTTTTCGGTCATGCTGAACTGGAAGCTGGATTCCCTGATCCCCACCTCACAGTCGGACAACCAGCGCCAGGACGCCTCCGATCAGATCCGAGCGGCCGACCTTCAGCTGGCTCAGCTGGAGCAAACCGCAAGGTCCCAGGTCATGACCCTGGTCGCGCGCCTGAACACCTCGGCGGCGGCTCTGGCCAGCCAAGAAAAAAATGTCGACGTTGCCCTCAAAGCCTACCAGCTCACCAACGACGCCTACAGGACGGGGGCCCGAAGTTTTCTCGAAGTCCAGGACGCAGAACTTCAGTATGAAACGGCCCAACTCAACCTCCTCAGCGAAAAAGAACGCTACATTTCGTCTCTGCTTGATCTGGAGACGGCATTAAACACCACAAGGAAGGAAATCTATGGACAACACTAATTCTCAAGGCGCCCCGGCACCCCAGGCACCGGCACCCAAGCCCAAAACCAGCAACTCCCGTTTTCTGGCGATCATTGCCGCCATCATCGTTATCGGCGGAGGTTTCACCGCCTGGCTGGCCCTCAACCCCAGCATTTCCACCGACAACGCCTCGGTGGACAGGGACCGCGTCACCATCAGTTCCAAAATCATGGCCCACATCGTCAAGATCTTTGTGAAAGAAGGCGACGAGGTCTCGAAGGGGGCCTTACTCGTCCAGCTCGACACTTCGGACCTGGAAGCGCAAAAGACCCAGGCCGCGGCCAACGTCGTGATCGCCCAGGAAAGTGCCCAGATCGCCCAGTTCAATTTCACACGGGCCAAGGCCGACTTTGAACGGGCCAAGGACCAGTACCGTCACCAGATCATCTCGACCCAAGCTTTTGAGCACGCCCAAACGGCCTTTGACAACGCCCAAATCGACGCCACCCTGGCGTTGAAGAGAATCACCGTCGCCGAAGGCCAGCTCGCCTACGTCAATTCCCTTTTGGACTCGGCGACGATGACCGCCCCGTTTGACGCCGTGGTGGCAAAAAAATGGCTGCATTCGGGCGATCTGCTTCAGCCCGGCCAACCCGTCCTGACGGTCTTCAACAGCCAGTACGCCTGGGTGACGGCCAACCTTGAAGAGACGAAAATCGGCAAAATCAAGGTCGGCGATCCTGTCGAGATTCACATCGACGCCTATCCCAACCAGGTGTGGCACGGCCGTGTGGAAGAGATCGGCGACAGCACGGGGAACCAGTTTTCCTTGATCCCCGTCAACAACGCCGCAGGGAACTTCACCAAGGTTACCCAGCGCATTCCGATCAAAATCGCCATCATTGAATCGACAGACCTCACCAACACGAAGGTGAAACCCCTTTACCCGGGCATGTCAGCGTTCGTGGACATCAAACCCTAGGAAACCATGATGAGTAATCCTTTCCGTCACAAAGCGGTAAGCAAGATCGCCTCATTTCACCACGAACATCCTTCCTACCGCTGGTGGGTTCTGGGAAACGTCCTGATCTCGACCTTTATGGCCGTCATCGAATCCACGGTCGTCAACACGGCCATCCCCAAGATGCAAGCCGCCTTCGGAACGAGCCTCGACATCATCGAATGGGTTCTGACGGCATTTAACCTGACCTTTGCCGTTATTTTGCCCCTGTCGGGCTGGCTTGCCGACAAGATCGGCTACAAGCGGATCTTTTTCCTGGCCCTCGCCCTGTTCACGACGGGTTCTTTTTTGTGTTCCCTTGCCTGGAACGAGACGATCCTGATCGTGTTCCGTGTGATTCAAGCCGCCGGAGGCGGCATGCTCCAACCCGTCGGCATGGCGATCGTTTTGAGGGAGTTCCCGCCCAAGCAGAGGGGTCTCGCCCTGGGCTTTTACGGCATCGCCGCGGCGGCTTCCATTTCAATCGGACCGAGTTTGGGCGGTTTCCTTGCCGACACGTTTGGCTGGCAAAGCATTTTTTTGATCAACGTTCCCTTCGGCACCCTGGCGATGATCGCGACGGTGCTGATCCAAAGGGAGTACAAGAACCCCAAGGTGGGAGCCTTCGACTTTTGGGGATTCATCACCAGCGCCATCTTCTTGGTCAGTCTTTTGCTGGCCCTGGCCGACGGGAACGCCGGCTGGAACACGGGGGGCTGGACGTCTCCGTTCATCATCACCTGTTTTGGCATCGCCGCGGTCAGTCTGGCGATCTTTCTTTTGGTGGAATTCCGCGTGGAACACCCGATGATGAACCTGCGCCTTTTGGGTGAACGCAACTTTGGCCTTTCGAACCTTCTGATCTTTTTCATCGGCCTGGTGCTCATGGGTTCAGCCTTCCTGTTCCCAGTTTACCTGCAGGGGAGCCTGGGCTACACAGCCTTCCAGGCGGGGCTGATCTTTCTCCCCATGGGTTTCCTTCAAGGATTCATCTCCCCCATCA
>JABEVL010000178.1 GCA_013043995.1 Spirochaetales bacterium
CTTCAGTCCATGACATTTACGAACCTCGTTCCACAACTCACGGGGCTTTCAAACGACTTGATTGTCACCACCCCGCCCAATCCTGTCGCAGTTCGAGTCCGCGGGAATAAAGCTACTCTTTCAAAATTGACGGCGGATAACGTCCACGTGCAAGCCGACCTTTCAAGTTTTACGGCTCCGGGTGAAGCTGTTGATGTTCCTCTCAAAGTTATTTTACCGTCCGGGGTCGACCTCATCGAGGTCAGTCCTGCCGTAACAGATCTTATTTTGGAGAAGAAACCATGATTTTTGGAATTGGTGTGGATCTTGTTGAGAATCGGCGGCTTCTCCCCTGGCTTACTCAGCCTTCCTTACTCGAACGTTATTTTACTGCTCAGGAACTTCAGGATGTCCGCGAGAGTTCGCATCCCGAAGCCTCTTTGGCTGCCAGATTTGCGGCTAAAGAGGCTTTTGGTAAAGCACTTGGATGCGGACTGAGGGGTCTTTCGCTGAAGGAAATCGAGGTTCAGCGGAGTCCAGATGGCAAACCCAGTCTAATTTTGGCAGGAAAACCAGCTGAAGTCCTCAAAAGACAAAAGGTTGAAAAAGTCCATCTCAGTTTGTCTCACGAAAAAGACTATGCCATCGCTTTCGTCGTGCTGGAGCTTTAATGTCTGATCTCTCGGCCAATAAAATCAGTTTTTTTCAAAAAAATGACACACTCTGCCCGATTTGCGGAAATAGTTTTAAGAGAGAAGAGTTACGCCAGGGAGGTGGACGCCAAATCGCCGGACCTCTCGGGGAAGATTTGCGCAGGTTTTATGAAATTTCAAAAAAATTTGGCGAAGTCTACCCCTTAATCTACTCAGTTCTTACCTGTCCAACCTGCTATTATTCGGCGATGAGTTCTGATTTTTCAACTCCGGACCCCAAAGCCATCGATCTTCTTCGTTCAGAAGAAGAAAATCGTCACACTTATATTGAGCCCCTTTTTTCAGATCTTGATTTTAGCCGTCCTAAAACGTTGATCGAAGGGGCCGCAGGATACGCACTTTCTTTGCTGAGTTACCAGCACTTTGGGACTTCTTTTTCTCCAACAATCCGTTCAGGAATCTGTTCTCTAAGGGCGGCCTGGTGTTTCTCAGACTTGCATCGCAAATTTCCAAGTGAAAATTGGGACTACCTCGAAAAAATCTTTTACCATAAAGCTAAATTTTACTATTCTCAAACGATGGAAAGGGAACAAGATGGCACTGAGATGGTCAATACTGCCATGAATTTTGGTCCCGACGTAGATAATAATTTTGGGTTTGATGGTGTCATGTACCTCACGGGTTGGCTAGAATATAAATTCGGTAATCCGAGGGATGGAGAAAGAACACAGTCGCTTGCGACTGCAAGACGAGCTATTGCCCGCCTCGTCGGTATGGGGAAGTCTTCAAAATCTAAACCTTCCGTCCTGATTGAAAAGGCGAAAGAACTGCACAAACTCATGGGTGAGGAAATTAAAGACGAATGAGCCGATTTCGGATTGACATCGCCTACGATGGAACACCGTTTGAAGGTTGGCAAAGTCAACGTGAAGGCTCTTTCACCATTCAGACGACGATCGAAAAAGCCGTGTCCACTCTTGTCAAACGGCAAACCAAAGTAACAGGGGCTGGACGAACGGATGCGGGAGTACATGCTCGATGCCAAACAGCTCATTTTGATGTCGAATCCAAAATGAACGGTTTAGCTTTTCAAAGAGGACTCAACAGCCTTCTCCCTCCGGCAATACGTATTCTAAACTGTCATGAAGTTGACCCTACGTTTCACTCTCGATTTTCGGCCCTTGCAAGGATCTACTATTACTACCTCGTCAACTCCGAGTTTATCCTACCCTGGGAACAGCCTTGGAATGTCAAAGTTTCAAGGATCCCCCCCCTGACACGGCTCAATTCAATGGCAAATCTTCTTCACGGTGAGGTCGACTTCACCACGTTCAGCCATGCTAAAGACCCGAGCACCTCCCGTGAACGTTTTATCTATCATGCCTCCTGGTTTCCCCTCAAAGATAAGCTTGTATTTAAGATCGCCGGCAATGCCTTTCTCTGGAGGATGGTTCGTTCTCTCGTAGGCACCATGCTAGAATTAGGAAAGAAAGAAGACGCCCGAAAATGTTTTAAACAAGCCCTGGAAGCTAGGGACCGGAGCTACGCGGGCCCTACTGCGCCTGCGCAGGGACTTTTTCTTCACAAGGTGGTTTATGATGCTCATGAATTCTCTTCGTGAGGAGTTTTGGGATCTTGCCCATCGCTTGAGGGCCCAGATTTTGACAGATGGGTTTTGTCAGCAAGTTCCCCTGCTCACGCCTCAGGAAAATAGAAATCAAACTGCTGACCTCAACGTCTATCAAAAGTGGAAGGACCGTCTGGCTCTTGATGCAACCTGGCCCAAAGTTCTGGGCCCCTTAACTGCCAAAATTTTCGTGATCGTTGAGCACGATCTAAATCAGGGTGAATTGGAATTTGTTCGGCGTTGGTTTGAAAATGACCGTTTAAAACTTAATTTCTCCCAAGATATTCAAATACACCCCTGGCCTGATTTTCCTCATGCGGAAGATGCAAGGGAATTTTTTAAAGAACTCATTCTTCAAGTAAAACCCAAGGTTTTACTCAGTCTGGGCTGTCAACCTGCAGCTCGACTTTTACAAGCTCCTCCAAGCTTAGAGACGCTTCGAGCCGGCGATTTTCCCTTTGAGGGCTTTCCCTTGGTGACAACGCACCATCCTGGCGCCATTCTCGCGCTTGATTCCTCTCAGGATACTCTTAAAAACCTTTGGAAATCCCAGATTTGGAAAGACGCTCAGCGCACAGCAGGAAAACTTCGACTTGTCTGAAACTCGTTTCATCCAGGTTGCTTTCGACCTCCCTCTCAATTTCACCTTTACTTACAGCCTGACCGAGGATTGCCCGCTCCCCCCTATTGGAGCACGGGTTGTGGTTCCTTTCGGTTCTGGTCAAAAAAATGGATTCGTCGTTGAAAGCCCATCGTTGTCCCCTTCGACGGAACGAGCTATCAAAGAGGTCGCAAAAGTGATCGACCAAGAGAGCTTGTTTGGTCCATGGACACTTGAATTGGCCCAATGGCTGAGCACCCACTACCTTTGCAGCCTAGGTCAGGCGATCGCTACCTTGCTCCCCTCAGCAAAAAGAGAGAAAAGTCTTGATTTTCTTGAAATCGTTCAAGCGGCGGATCACGACCTTTGTTTGAATCCAGAACAAAAAGAAGCACTATC
>JABEVL010000179.1 GCA_013043995.1 Spirochaetales bacterium
ACCAAGATCTATGACCTTGTGTCCCCCGAGCCTCCCCTCGCGGAAAACCCCGTTGTTCTCGAATGGCCCGAGGTCAATACCGAGGACAAGGCTCAAAACCTCTGCCAGCAGAGCCTTTCCATCGAGTCCAGCTGGGACGATATCGACATGAACGGCCACGTCAACAACCGCCGTGCCGTCCTCTGGTGTCTTGCGGCCCACGGGAGCCGCTTTCTTCAGACGCACGAGCCGCACCTTCTCGAGGTCAATTTTCTTTCCCAGATGTTTGCGGATCAGAAATACAGGCTCTGCTGGGTCCCCCCCTCACCCCCTTCCGGTGAGGTTTGGAATTACGGGATTTTCGGCGCTGATTCCGACAAGCCCTGCCTCAAACTCTGCATCACCTGGCGGGCGTGCCGTTCGTAGGCCACGGTCTCCATGTCGTGCGGGTAGACGCGGTAAAAAACAGTCCAAAGAACAGCATTCAGCAGGTAGGGTACCGTTGTAATCCAGAAAACTACGGGTAAAAGACCTACCCGCTGTGCCAGAAAACCCACCAGCAGCGAAAGCACCGCCGCCACGCCTCCTTGCACGAGTCCGAATAAAAAACCGAAGGCGCTGGTACGGAGTTCTGGTAGGACGATGGCCGCGACCATCGGGTAAAAGGCTCCCGAAATCCCTACGGAACTCACAAGTCCGAACAGGAAAAACAGGGCGTAGTAAGCCCTGTGAGGCCAAGCGATCTGCAGGCAAAGGTAACTCATGCCCGCATAAACCAGCAAGTAAACCTGCATCAGGACGATGCGTCCGTACCGGGGCGACCTTTTTTCGGCAAGATCTCCCAACATTCCTCCCACCGCCGAACTCAAAACGTAGCCCACCGCGAAGGCTGCCAGAACGTAATTGCCTTCTTCCGTGCTGAAATGCCGCACGGAAACCAGAAAGGTGACGCCGAACGACATCATCACCAGGCTTGTCACCAAAAAGAGGCTCCCTGCCAGCCACAAAAAACTCGGGGTTTTAAAAAGGTCGACCAGCACCCCCAAGGAAAAGACGGCCTCCTCGGCGCCTTCGTCCTCGCTGGCCCCCCGTCCGGGTTCCTTGAGGAAGATCAGAATCAGAAAACCGCTGACGACGCTCAGGCTCCCCAAGAGGATCATCGCCCAGCGCCAACCCTCGGGAGAGCGGGAAAAAAGCCCGATGACCGGAATGAAAACCACCAGGCCCAAGCCGCTGATGGCCCGTAAAAGACCAAAGGCGCGCCCCCGCTCGTTGTGCGGAAAAAGGTCGGAAAGCACCGAAGTGCTTAAGGGTTCGCAGGCCACTGTTCCGATCGAGGCGACGGTGTACAAAAAGAAGAGCTCAAAAGAGCTTCGTGAAAATCCAGCCAGGATCGTCCAAACTCCCCAGAGCCCTGTCACCACAAAAAGGAGGGTCTTGCGGTGAAAGCGGTCACCTGCCATGGCCCAAAGGGGGCCGAAAATCATGCGGGAGAACCTGCCGATGCTTGTAAAAACCCCCAGGGCGCCCAGACCTAAGCCCAGGGAGGCCTGCAGTAGGGGGAAAAGGCTGTTGATCAAACCACCGTCGGCGTTATCGACGGTATTACCGAAAGCCAAACTCAAAAGTCCCGCCCAACGCCCCTTGGTTTTTTTTTCCAAAATGCCCCCAGGGGGAGTTTATAGACGATGAACAGTTTTTAATCTAGTCAGGCAAATTTTGAAAAGGCCGGGGAAAACTTTTACTTTTGAATCTGATCTTCAATGGCGTCCCAATTTTCAGGAAGTCCGAATTCGCGCAAGAGTTTGGAACGGTTGGCGTAGTGGCGGGCTCCGAGGTCGCCGGGGTGACGGGACAGAACTTCAAGAAAGGCCTCTTCCGCTTGGGCAAGCTGCCCTGTCCTGTAGAGGTACACGCCCTCTTCGAAAGTGGCTTTTTGCTGGGCATAAAGTTCGCAGTCCTCGTCAGGCAGTCCATCCCACACGTGGGCGACCTCAAGACCAACTTTTTTGCCGTACATCCTGACGACCCCGGCGTAACGCCAGTGGAAATTCTCGGGCTGCTCCAAGGTGTCGAGAAAGGGGAGGGCGACCATGGTGCCTGTCCCGAAAATCTTGGTGAGGCCTTCAAGGCGGCTGCTGAGGTTGACAACGTCTGAAATCACCGTGGTGTCCATGCGGCTTTCCTCTCCGATGGTGCCGATGACCAGGGGACCTGCGTGAACCCCGCACCCGACCGACAGGGAAGGGTAGTTGAAGTTGGCCCTGTGGAAGTTGTAAACCTGCACGGCGCGTTGAAGGTCGACGGCCGCCTGGAGTCCTTCGTCGGGCTTGTAGGGGAACAGGGCCATGAAACCGTCGCCCATGTATTTATCGATAAAGCCCCCGTGCTGTCGGATGACGGGGCCGACGCGGCTGTAGTACGAGTTCAGGAGGCGGAAGGTTTTTTCGGGAGGCAGCTGGTCGGCAAGAGCCGTGAAGCGTCGGATGTCCGCGAACATCACGACCATCTTGCTCAGGGCCTGTTGGCCGAGCTGCACCTCGGTGATGTTGGTTTTGCCCAGGCTGGTCAGAAAACCATCGGGAACAAAGCGCGCCAGTGACCTGTTCGTGCTGTCCAGCTGATCGCGCTGAGACTCGGCGGTTTTGAAGGTGCGAAAGAGTTTCCTGGCCAAAAAAAGGGCCTGCAGCAAAAGAAAGATCAAGAAGGCCGCGGGCATGAGGTAGGTTGAAGAGATGAGCTGCTGGGAAAACAGGATGTCGTTGATCGATGCCAGAGCGAGGATGGAGGTCGTGATGGACGTCAGCAGGGCCCCTGGCCTTCCCTTGAACACGGCGCTGAAAAGACGCTGCAGAACGTAGATAAAACTCAGACCGATAAGAAGTTCCATCACCGTGATCAGCTGGGTGGAAAGTTGCAGCGGAAAAGCGATCAGAAGTACAGAAAAAACCCCAAAAAGACCCGCCATGAGTTTGGGCAGCCAGGAGCTGAAATCCCGAGGAAAACTTTTTTGAAAAAAGAACAAAAGCGGCAGGGCCCCCAGGTTAAAGATCAGCAGCTCAAAACGGACCCGCAGTTCCCAGGGCAGTTGCGGGAATAAAACGTTCAGGGTGTTCTGGTCGGTGGCCAGCAAGCGCAGCACCACAGCCAGACCAAACACCGCCAGCCAGGTGAAGGAAGCGTCGCTGCGTTCCAGAAGGCTCATCCCCGCGTAATAGAAAAGAAGGATGAGCAAGGCTCCCAGCATGAAAAACTCGACAAATTCTTCTTCGGCATGGGCTTTGCTGACCGTGGCGGAGGTCCCGAGGAGCAAGCTGTCGCGCAGCCCCGTCTTGGGGTAGATAAAGTTGGCCAGCTGGAGGGTGAGAAAAATCCGAGACGAATGAGCCGGTAGTGAAAAATAGACGGTGCGGGGGCCGAAACCCGGGGTGGAGGTTGCAGGACTTGTTCCGGGTTCCCCCGCCTGAGCGATCAGCTTGTGGCCGGCATAAAGCCTGTAGGAAGGAGCCAGAACGGGAATCTCAAGACCCCAGACACCCGTGCCGCCGGGTAAGTCGATTTCCAGACTGTAGGTGGCGTAGCCGCAGCTGGCATGAATGACGGAGCCGTTCCACGTTTCGGGGATGTTGACCAAGGTCCCGGGGGACAACGGCTCCGGCGGCAGGAG
>JABEVL010000019.1 GCA_013043995.1 Spirochaetales bacterium
ATCAGGACCTTCCCGAAGCTGTCAGTGCCCAGATTCAGGTGGCTATGGAATCGCACCACCGTCATTTTTCCCGCTTACCCCGCGGCGTCTGGATTCCTGAGTGCGCTTACTACCCAGGTCTCGAAACGTTTTTGAAACGCAACAAGATCGAATACTTTTTCAGCGCATCGCACGGCGTCCTTTTTGGAAAGGACTACCCTGTTCGGGGTGTTTTTGCTCCCGTCAGCCTTTCCAACGGTGTTCTGGTTTTTCCCAGGGATCTCTTGTCGACAAACGCAGTTTGGTCTCGTGACCGTGGCTACCCCAGCGATCCTGTTTACCGCGATTTTTACCGTGACATCGGGTTTGACCTCGATTTGCCCTACCTTGAAGCCTACCTTCAGGGATCCAACAACCGCTTTGCCACGGGCTTCAAGTACCATGCCGTAACCGGGGCCACCGACTCCAAAGTTCTTTACGACCCCGACGCCGCCACCGCCCGTGTCACGGAACACGCTAGGTCGTTTTTGGAAGCACGAATCCGCCACGCCCGAACCCTCGTTGAAGCGGGATTTGACAGGATACCCCTCGTCACGGCCCCCTTCAACGCCGAGTTGTTCGGCCACTGGTGGTTTGAGGGGCCGCAGTGGATCGATCGACTTTTCCGCGAAGCCGTACAAAAAACCGAGGTGGGTTTCGTGACCCCTAGCGATGTTTTGCTTGACCAGACAGATTTTCAAAAAACTGAGATCCCCTTTAGCTCTTGGGCGACAGGGGGGTATGCAGAAGTTTGGGTGGACGGATCGAACGACTGGATTCTTCGTCACACGCACAAGATGGTTGAACGCATGGTGGAACTGGCGAACCGTTTCCCCGATGTTCAGGGACGAAAAGAACGGGCCCTGAACCAAGCCGCCCGCGAGGTCTTGTTAGCTGAGGCGTCGGACTGGCCCCTCATTCTTAAGATGGGAACGACTGTCGGCTACGCCGAGCGCCGGATCAACGAGCACATCTCGAATTTTACTAGGATCTACGAAGCTCTTTCTTCGAATTCTGTGGACACGGAGTGGCTGACGAGTCTCGAAAAGCGCAACAACGTCTTCCCCTTTCTGAACTACAGAATTTTTTGCAAATCTTGACAGACGATCTAGGGCCCCGGTCCTGATTTCTTTTGGTCATTTAAAAATCCCCCGACCGGGCCTAGGTAGTGCCGAGGGTGTGTTCCCAAAGCAACGCCCCTGTAGGTCAGGGTCAGAATCCCCTTCCTGAAGCTCGAACGTAACTTTTGAGTTCATCGGCGGGGACCAATTCTAAAAGGTAGAAAATTTTAGTTTCTCCGCGCTCTTCGCGCTTGCGAATCGAGAAGACCCTGTAGACTAGGGTCTTCTCAGTTTTCAGCGGCAAGGGAAGAACTTGGCCGTTCAAGTCTAGAAGCTCGTTAAAGGGCGGTGCCGCCGAGGTCTCAACTTCGTCTCCCTCCGGGTACAGCAGAATCCTGGTCGTCCATTCCATGCTTTTACGATGCCCAGCGTCCGCCCTGTGCGTCAAGCTCTTTTCAGATTGCTCGTACTACACACTCGTTAAGCCTTTAACGGAAAATTCGTTATTTCTTATTTTTTGGTCCACTTCTCTTCCTTGACAAGGGAAATTCTAGCTTTAAGATGGAAACGAGTGGGAGAAAGTGGGAAAAATCGGGATAAAGTGGTAAGAAAGGAATGCTAACGGGAGAATACCGGGCGGCCCTCGATGAAAAAGGGCGCATTCTCATTCCGACCAAGTTGCGGACTGAGATTCAGGGCGAAACCATGGTTCTCACGAAGGGGCCTGACCGCTGCCTGTGGCTTTTCTCGAGCCCGCGTTGGGAAGTTTTTTCCCGCACCGTTCAAGAGTCGGTGGGGATGTTCAGTCCCCGCGACCTGATGATTCAAAGGAGGATCATTGGAAGCGCTCTGGAGGTTGAGATCGACAAAGCCGGAAGAATCGGCGTTTCGGCCTTGTTGCGCGAGCATGCTGGACTTTTAAAGGATTGTATCGTGGTGGGGATCCGTAATTTTCTTGAGTTGTGGGACGAGCAGACGTACACGGCTTACCAGAAATTGGCCGACGAGCAGATGCCGGATCTGGTCCAAAACCTGACCATTCCCTGGCCGAAGGAGTAGACGTGGAAATACGTCACGTCCCGGTGCTGCTGGACGCAGTGCTTGAAAATGCGGGCCTGAAGACCGGGGCTCTTGCTATCGATGCGACAACGGGTGAGGGCGGGCACAGCGAGGCCTTGCTCACGCGGTTTCCTGGGGTCCGCTTGATCTGCTTGGACGCCGACAGTGCGATCCAAGCCAAGGCCAGAGAAAGGCTTCAGGACTTCGGCCCTCGGGTCGAGTTCGTGAACACCTGGTTTGATACGTGGTTTGAGCAAAGGGTTTCTGAAAACTTGGAGCGTCCCGGATTTATTTTGATGGATTTGGGGATTTCGGTTTTTCACTACGTGGAAAGCGGAAGGGGCTTTAGCTTTCAGGTCGACGAGCCGCTGGATATGCGGTTGTCGCCCTCCGAGCAGGGCTCAGCGGCCGATCTTGTGAACGATTGGCCTGAAAAAGCGCTGGCAGACCTGATCTACGGCTTAGGCGAAGAAACCTATTCCCGACGGATTGCCCGCGCTCTTGTTGCGGCGCGTGTTCAGGAACGGATCGAGTCAACCAAACAGTTGGCCGATATTATCTGGGAGGCCGTTCCTCCCGCCGTGCGTCATGGCCGGATCCACCCGGCGACTAAAACGTTCCAGGCTCTGCGGATCGCGGTCAACCGCGAACTCGAGAGGCTGGAAAAGGCTTTGGGGAAAGCCTTTGAAGTTTTGGCTCCGGGTGGACGATTGGCCGTGATCAGTTTTCATTCTTTGGAAGACCGAATCGTGAAAACGAAGTTTCGGGAACTGGCCAAAGAGTGTGTTTGTCCGCCGCAGCAGCCGAGGTGTACCTGCACCCGGTTGGCCCTGGCCAAGGACCTGACACGAAAGCCTTTGGTCGCCACAGAGGTTGAAAACGCGGCAAACCCGCCGTCGCGCAGCGCCAAGCTTCGCGTCGTCGAAAAGCTCCGGGATACCCGGGAGGAGAAAACGTGAACCGAAAAATTCTGCTTTTTTGCGCCTTGACGACTCCAGTTTTTTTATTTGCTGTGATCGCCGAGTCGTTGAATTACCAGGAGCTCGACAAGGCGGTCAGGGACCAAAGCCGTCTTCAGTCTCAGTTGGTCGAAAAAAACCAAATCCTTGAGGCTGGTATCAACGTTTTGGCTTCCCCTAACCGCATAGACCCCTTGGCGCGATCCACCCC
>JABEVL010000180.1 GCA_013043995.1 Spirochaetales bacterium
CCTTCAGTCTTCAGGAAACTGACCGTCGAGGACAACATACTGTCGATTCTTGAGACCAGAAAAGACTTGGACAAACCGCGCCGTTCGGCCCTCTTGGAGAATCTTTTGGAAGAACTCGGTATCGCCCGCCTCCGGAAACAGCAGGCGTTTACCCTTTCGGGAGGAGAACGGCGCCGAACAGAGATCGCTCGCGCCCTTGCCATTGAGCCGCATTTTTTGCTCCTCGACGAGCCGTTCGCCGGTATCGACCCCATTGCCGTCCACGACATTAAAGCCATTATCCGGCTTTTGGCCGAAAAGGGCATCGGGGTTCTCATCACCGATCACAACGTCCGGGACACCCTCGATATCACCCAGCGCGCCTTCATCATCAACGTCGGCCAGATCCTCACGTCAGGAACCCAGCAAGAGATCCTCAACGATGATTTGGCACGCCAGATTTACCTCGGCGACCATTTCCGACTGTAGGTTTCTCCAATGGCGATTTTAAGCTCATCAGCTGTGAAGGGTTTGTGAAGAACCCGAACTGAAGCCGCATTCACAAGGTCGCTGACACCCTCATCGTAACCGCTCGTGATCAAGACGGCTTGTCCGGGGCGCATTTCCAAAAGACGGGCCAGAGTCTGAGCGCCGTTCATTCCCGGCATGTTCATGTCCAAGATGACCAGGTCAGGAACCGCACCCTCACGCAGTTTTTCGAGGGCTTCGCTCCCGCCGGGAACGCACACGGGGCGGTGGCCCAGGAGCGTGAGCAACTCCAACATGGTTTCTCGGATGAGGGGGTCGTCGTCCACCACCATGACATCAAGCGGTTCAATCGTCTGCACCTGACCCGAAAATACTTTTTCGGGACGGGTGGACACCAACCGATCAGCGGGAAAGCTCAACCTGACGGTTGTTCCCTTCCCCAGACGGCTTTCTAGAAGCAGGGTACCTCCGTGGGCCCGCATCGTTCCAAAGGCTTGCGCCAAACCCAACCCCGTTCCCTTCCCCATCGGTTTTGTCGTGAAAAAGGGATCAACAGCCTTTGCAAGCACTTCGGGCGACATGCCGATCCCCGTGTCGCAGACACAGACTTCAAGGTTTTTTTCCGAAGTTTTTTTGGTGCGGAGGGTGAGGATTCCTCCTTCGGGCATGGCGTCAAAAGCGTTGACGCACAGGTTCATCAACGTGTGGCTCAGGGCCCCGCCGTCGCCCCTGAGCATCGGAAGACCGTCGTCCAATTCCGTTACGATTTGGAGTCTTTGGAACGTGGTGTGCCGCAGAAGGTCCACAACCTCGTTCACTAGGGCGTTCATGTCCAGCAGGCTTTCCTCTTGGAGTTCTTTACGGGCAAAGTACATCAGCCCCTTGATCACGCTCCGTCCCCTGAGGCAGGCCTGAATGATCGTGTTGATCGTCGGCTCAGAAGAAGCCGGGGTTCCTGTTTTAAGACTCGACGCGGCGCCCAGGATGGCTCCCAGCACGTTGTTCAGGTCGTGGGCGATTCCTCCCGCCAAGCTTCCCAGGCTTTCGAGTTTTTGGGACTGGGCCAACTGTTCGTGTAAAATCTTCTGCTGTTTTTCCACCAGGGCATTTTGTTTTTCCAATTCGAGGTGATCCAGGGCAAACGAAACATCACCCACGGCTTCTTCCACGAGACTAATTTCTTCGGTACGAAAGAAATCTTTTTCTGCGGAATAAACCATCAGTCCTCCGATGATCCGCCCTCCTTTCCAAAGGGGGAAAGTGGCGCTCGATTGAAAACCGCATCTTTCGGCTTCTGCCCGCCACGGCGCAAACCCCTGGGAATCCAAAAGATCATTCACCACGACGGGCCGCCCCTCGCGCAGGGCTCTGCCCGTGGGGCCTCGGCCTTCGGGCGTGTCGTCGCTGCGGACGCGGATTTTCTTGAGGTAACCGTCGACGTCCCCAAACTGGGCAGCGATCGAAATCTCGTGAGTCACTGGATCGTCCCAGCCGATCCAGGCCAGTTTGAAACCACCGAACTCCACAAGCGCCTGGCAGACCTGTTCCAGGATGACTTCGGTTTCTCGTGCTCGTGAAACGGCCTGATTGATCTGAGAAAGGGCGTGGTACAGGCGGGTCATCCGTTGCAGGGCAGCTTCTTTGGCACGAAATTCCGTGAACTCGCGTGTGATTGAAAGAAGGCAGAGCTCGCCGGAAACCGTGATCAGGCTGGCCGACATGAGGCCGATCAGGATACTGCCGTCCTTTCGGCGAAACGGGGCTTCAAAAGCCTCGGCCCACCCCTCTTTTCTGAGCAGCTCCATCATCCGGTTCCGATCTTCCAGGCTGACCCAGATTCCTAAATCGCCCGGAAAAGTGGAACGCCCGATCACCTCTTGGGCGCTCCATCCCGTCATTCGGGTAAAACCCACGTTGACTTCCAGATAAACCCCGTCGGCAAACCTGTTGATCTGGATTGCGTCGGGGCTGAGCCGGAAGGCTTTGGAAAACTTCTCTTCAGACAGACTCAAGGCCTCAAAGGCCCTAGCTCTTTGGGATTCGAGGTCAAGGTGGTCGAGAGCAAACGAAATATCCGCCGAAGTCTCCCTCAGGAGAGAGACTTCTTCAGGCGCAAAGGCCTCGTTTTCAACCGTGTAGACGACAAGGGCACCCACCACTTTTTGATTACAGAACAGGGGAAAAGCTGCTGCTGAGGCTAAACCCAGCTTGAGCATCTCCTGCCTCCAAGGACTAGTCCGCGGGTCGCCCCCCAAATCGTGAATAACCTGCACAAGCCCCGTTCTGATGGCAAGCCCCACGGCACCGTTTCCAGCGGGTGTGTCATCACTCCGCCGCGGTGAGCGGTCAACAAAACCCGTGGCGTCGCCGTACTTGGCGGCCACGTCCAGATGCGGCTGGTCGGGACCTCCCCAGGCGACCCAGGCCAAGGAAAAATGGCCGGTTTCTACCATGGAACGGCAGATCCCGTTCAAGAGGACCCCCTGATCGTTCACTCGAACCAGCAGCTGATTGACTTCGGCCAAAACTGAGTACAGCCGGGTCATCCGTTCGAGAGCGAGACTCTGGTGGTGCTGAACAGTGATGTCCTGAATGATCCCGGTCAGGACCATGGGACGACCATCGTGACGGTGAAGAATCTTTCCACGCCCGTGGATCCAACGGGTTTCTCCGTCGCAGGGACGAATGATGGGGTATTTCCAGTCAAAATTGATCCCAGCTTGAACGACCTGCTCCACATGAAGACGTAGAGCCTCCCGGTGGCGGTCAACCACAAGGTCCATCCATCCCAAAAGATTCCGAGGATAATCCGGCCCTATGCCCAGAATCTCGTCCAGCGCCTGACTGCCTTCCCAACGGTCTTGGCCGATCACCCAGGTGTAGATTCCCACAGCAGCAGCTTGCTGCGCTTCCAGCCAAGCCGCACCTTCCTGTCCAAGGGGAAGTCGAGAAGTTCCGATTTGTCCGATATTGGGATCGTCTTTTGGCATCACCTCACCGCTTAGCTAAATTATACGGCAATCCATGTAAGATTTCATTTAAATCGACCAAGCTCTGGCCCGCCGTTCCTATGGATGAAAAAACTAGTTTCTGACCTGTGTCCAGGAAAAATACTTTTTATCCGCTGAAAGAACATGCTCCCTCATCACCTTCACAAACAAAAAATCAAAAAAATCACGTGCTGGAGCCTTGCCTTGAGTTGTCCGGTCGCGAAGTGTGTTTGCTTTTGTCATTAAGTCCTGATGAATGAGGGCATGAGCCTCTGCTCCTGGATATCCCAGTTCATTCAGAATTTTCTCTTCGTCGTCAAAATGTTTTTTCAGTTTTCCCAGAACGAAGTCGAATTCCTGCAGAAAATCGGGGGTATTCGTCTTTAAAAAGGCTCGATTCACCAGCTTGCTGACAAGCTGCAAAAGCTCGCGGTGCTCCGTGTCGATCGTGTCGTCTCCCGAATTCCAGGCAGCATTCCACCCAATTTGAAGAAGTTCAGGCTGAACCTGATCCTGCACGTTAAAGACGACAATTTGGTCCCTCCCGCCATTTTTTGCCTGATAGAGGGCTTTGTCAGACCTCTCCAAAAGATCGTCCAGACTATCGATGTTCACGTCGAGCTGACAGACACCGACACTGATGCTGAAAAGGCTTTCCCGTAGTTTTTCCCGGATTCGGTTCAGCACCACTAAAGACTGCTCGGCGGTGGTTTCAGGAAAAAGGATCACAAACTCATCGCCGCCTAACCGCGCAACAAAATCGATTTCACGGATGCAGGCCCGGCATTCTTTGGCCAGCAGAACTAGGGCACTGTCCCCGGCCGCGTGCCCCAGGTTGTCATTGATATTTTTAAAGTGGTCGATGTCGAACTGGGCCAAAGTGAGGGGAAGGTGGCGGCGAACTGCCCGCTTGAGTTCCTGTTCTCCGAGGTCGAGGAATCTCCGCCTATTTGCCAAACCTGTCAGAGCATCGGTCGTCGCCAACGTAAATAATTCTTTTTCAAGTTGAACCCGTTCTGAAATGTCTTTGACAACGCTGAGAATGTAGGGCTTTTCATCCAGACGGATCAGAGTACTCGACATGGACCCTGTGAAAGTTTTTCCGTTTTTTTTCCTGAAAGTGAATGTTTGCTCACGGGAGACCCTTCTCTCACGGATCTGCCTTACCATGGCTTCACGATCTGATAAATCGTGCCATAAACGTAGTTCCAAAGTGCTTTTTCCCAAGGCCTCCTGAGCCGTGTACCCGGTCAGGGCTTTCATCGCTTCGTTGATCTTAACATAAACGCCAGTTTCGAGTTCTGTGATCATGACGGCATCGGGATGCGCGTCGAAAATCCGCTCAAAGTTTTCTTGGGCCGACTTTGCATCTTCTGAAAGCCTGAGGTTTACCATCAGGATGTAACCCATCGTCATCAAGGTGGTGAGAGCCAAGGTGATAAAGTAGGTGAGCGTTTGAGTCTCATAAAACAAACTCACGAAAGGTTTATCCAAGAAAAAAAAGAGGCCCAGACGAATCAGAAAGTACAGCGCGTTGGCCCCCGTAACCCAAGCCAGAAAAATGAGCAATTTTCGGACTGCCAGATTTCTGCCCTTCAAAAAGGAGAACGCAGCCAAGGAAGAGAAAACAAAATCAAAAAAAGAGATGCCCAGGGCCCTCATAAAAAGGCTGGAAAAAATGAGGGTGAACAGGACAAACCATGCGCTCAGAGCAAGGGCCGCCAAACCCAGAATTTTCCAGGGCACAGGAACGCCAAGAAAGCTCCAAATTCCGACGTTGAGCGAAAGCAAGCCGGCACCGAACAACAGGTTGGCCGCAATCGTGGCGAGCCCCCACCAGGGTGTGGCCGTCTGAAAAAGGACCAGGACAAAGCCAGCCCCCACCAACGCCATCGACCAAGCCCACCACGGTGAATCCCCGCGTGCCTTGGCGATCAAAAATTGACCGAAAAGCGTCCCTGCCTGGACAAGGTTGACCAAACCGACGAGTAAAGCTACGGCCTGGACACTCACAAAAAAACGGCCTTGCGTTTAACAGGATAGGTCGAAAAAGCCATACGTGAAATATCGCATAAAAGAAGCCCGAATTCCAGAAATTAAAAAGGGTCTGAGTGCTTGATCGGCGTTCTCAGACCCTAGTTCAAAAAGTTTGTTTCTTAGAGGTAGCCGAGTTTTTGCGCCGTCGCCTTGACCTTGTCGGCGTTCGCCAGCAGGAGGGCCGTGCTGTCCCAAGTTCCCTCGACGAGGGCTTTGCGGCGCGATTCGGGCAACTTCACGGGCACCACCAGGGAACCTGCCTGGACGCTCATGCTTTCCAGATCGACGTTAAACTCGGTCTGGGGTTCGTCTTTGGCGAGCTTTTGAAGCTTGGCGACGTCCTCTTTTGAGGCTACCAGCGCCGGGGTTCCGAGCATGACACAGTTACCGGCAAAAATTTCGGCAAAGCTTTCGGCGACAATCGCCCGAATTCCCCAGCGCACCAAGGACTGCGGAGCGTGTTCCCGCGAGCTGCCGCAACCGAAATTGACATTGCCCAGCAGGATGGAAGCCCCCTGGTACTCGGGACGGTTAAACGGATGGTCTTTTTTGGAACCGTCAGCGTTAAAGCGTTCGTCGTAAAACGGGTAGTTTCCCATTTTACTGAAGGTTATTTCCTTCAGGTAACGGGCGGGGATGATGCGGTCGGTGTCAATGTCGTCGCCGACGACGGGCACGGCGCGGCCTTTGATGTGGATGACTTTTGACATAAAGATTCTCCTAGACGGACAGTTCGCGCACGTCGACGACGTGACCAGCGATCGCAGCGGCGGCGACCATGGCGGGGGACATCAGTAGGGTACGTCCGGTGGGGCTTCCCTGGCGGCCGATAAAGTTTCTGTTGCTCGAGCTGGCAGAAATCTGATCACCTTTGAGCTGGTCGGGATTCATGGCCAAGCACATCGAACACCCCGCCAAGCGCCATTCAAAACCGGCTTCTGTAAAGATCTTGTCCAGGCCTTCTTGCATCGCCTGCTCACGGACCTTCATCGATCCCGGAACGACGAACGCCTCAACGCCCTGGGCGACCTTGCGTCCCTTGGCAACCGCAGCGGCGGCTCGGAGGTCCTCGATTCGACCGTTCGTGCAGCTTCCGACAAAGGCGACGTTGATGGCGATGTCGCTCGTTTTCTGGCCGGGTTTGAGCTTCATGTGCTTGTAGGCCAATTCCACAGACTGGCGTTCGCCCGAATCGGCAATCGTTGCCGGGTCCGGCAAGGTCTGCCGAACGCCCACACTTTGACCGGGCGTCACGCCCCAGGTCACCATGGGCTCGATGTCGGCCGCGTTGTAGCGGACCACGTCATCGTATTCAGCGTTTTTCTCCGAAGCCAGTTTTTTCCAGCGTGCAACGGCGGCGTCCCAATCGGCTCCCTTCGGGGAGTATTCGCGGCCCTTCAGGTAAGCGAAAGTCGTTTCGTCGGGATTGACGTAGCCTGCGCGGGCGCCCCCTTCGATCGACATGTTGCAAACCGTCATCCGGCCTTCCATCGTCATGGAATCGAACACGTCGCCCGCGTACTCGTACGCGTAGCCCAATCCGCCTTTGACACCCAAGCGGTTGATGATGTACAGGGCGACGTCCTTGGGAGTTACCCCTGACTTGAGCTTTCCGTTGATTTCGATGCGGCGCACCTTCATCGGATCCATCGCCAAACACTGCGTGGCTAAAACGTCCCGAACTTGCGAGGTGCCGATGCCGAACGCCAGGGTTCCGAAGGCGCCGTGGGTCGAGGTGTGCGAGTCCCCGCAGGCGATGGTCTGGCCCGGCTGGGTCAGACCCAGCTCCGGTCCGATGATATGGACGACGCCCTGACGTCCCGAGGCAAAGTCAAAAAAGTTCACTCCAAATTCCTTGGTGTTCACCTCGATCGCCTGCATCATCTGTTCGGCTTCGACGTCGGCGAAGGGACGGATTTGGGATTTGGTGGGAACGATGTGGTCCATCGTCGCAAAGGTTCGGTTCGGGTAGGCGACCTTGAGTCCCCGTTCGCGGAGCATGTCAAACGCTTGGGGACTGGTGACCTCGTGAACGAGGTGAAGTCCAATAAAAAGCTGGGTCTGTCCCGTGGGAAGGGTAGCCACGTTGTGCGCGTCCCAAACTTTATTGTAGAGAGTGTTTTTGGCCATCTCTGACCTCCTTGAAAGTTGTATTTAACTTAACCTAGACGAAATTATTTGTAAAAGATATTGTTTCTATGATTATCATAGGAATAAACTATGGAAGTTCATCAGCTCCGTTACTTTCTCGCCATAGCCCAAACGGGCAGTTTTACGGCGGCAGCCCTCGCTTGCAACGTCTCGCAGCCTTCGCTGTCCGCCCAGGTGGCCAAGCTCGAATCAGAGCTGGGCGGACTCCTTTTTGACAGATCCCACCAGGGAGCCCGGCTTACGGCCCGGGGAGCCTTGTTTCAGAACCGGGCCGCCGAAGCCCTCAGGCAGCTTGAGATCGGGCGCCTCGAACTGGAAGAGCTCGCAGGCCTGCGCCGGGGCAGCGTGGACCTGGGCTGTCTACCGACCACGGGGGCGTACCTCCTCCCCCCCTTGCTCAAGGCTTTCCGTCACTCCTACCCTGAACTTCAGGTCAACCTCAGGGAAGGCTCTTCGCCCATCCTGGCCCAAGCCCTGCGCGAGGCTAAGGTTGACCTCGTTCTGATGGACGAAGCCGGGGTCGGCCCGGGACTCGAAGTTCAATTTCTTTTCAGCGAACCTTTGCTCGTCGCCCTGCCTCCTGGCCACCCGCTGGGGGATTACCCCACGCTCAACC
>JABEVL010000181.1 GCA_013043995.1 Spirochaetales bacterium
GCTTGGGGGTCCCGTGGGCGGCGATCTGAATAAAATTCGTGCCCTGTGCCCAAATCGGGCCCGTAAGCCCCAACAAAAAAACCGCCCATACTAAAACCCATTTTTTCATCGCTTCGTCCTTACAACAAGACTAAACGCAAAGAGGGGAAGCAACAAGCGGTGATGCAGGAAATGGACCGGGTTGCGGCTTTCAGCAGCGCCTTACCTTGAGCAAAAGCAAAGGGGGTCTTTTCCTTCCCAAAAAAATCAATTTGCATTACCCTGTTCCCGATCCGGCAGGGAACAGCCGGTAAGGAAAACAACTTGCGGAAAGCCGTTCGCCCTCGGCAGAAAACTCCATGTTAAAACGCGAAGCTCTTGAAATCATGGCTCCCGTAGGCTCGTACGAATCCTTGATGGCCGCGATCCAGGGCGGAGCGGATTCTGTTTATTTCGGCGTGGAACAATTGAACATGCGCGCTCGATCCGCCCACAATTTTTCGACAGACGACCTCAAAAAAATCGTTTCCATCGCCCAAGAACATGGTGTTAAAACCTACCTGACATTAAACATTGTTGTGTTTGATCACGAGATGGAGTTGCTGCATCAAATCATCGACCTTGCCAAAGCCGTCGGTCTGTCGGCGGTCATCGCTTCGGACCAAGCGGCCATTTTATACGCCCGAAAAGTGGGTGTTGAAGTTCATATTTCGACGCAGGTCAACATCACCAATACTGAAGCCGTCCGCTTCTACGCCCAATACGCCGAGGTGATGGTGCTTGCCCGGGAGCTGAGCCTCGATCAGGTAAGTTTTATCCACGATTTTATCGAAAGGGAAAAGATCACCGGCCCCAAGGGCCAACTGGTCCAAATCGAAATGTTTTGCCACGGTGCCCTTTGTATGGCAACTTCGGGAAAATGCTACCTCAGTTTGCACCAGTATAATTATTCGGCCAATCGGGGGGCCTGCTTGCAAGGCTGCCGGCGCAAGTACCTCGTTACCGACAAGGAATCGGGGGACGAGTTGGAAATTGACAACGAGTACCTCCTGTCGCCCAAGGATTTGAAGACCGTCCATTTCCTGAATAAAATGCTGGACTCGGGTGTCCGGGTTTTCAAAATCGAGGGCCGAGCCCGTTCCTCGGACTACGTCAAAACTGTGGTTCAGTGTTACAACGAAGCGCTTCTTGCTGTTCTGGACGGGAGTTTTTCGCAAGAGAAAATTGCGGACTGGGACAACAGGATGAGCAAGGTTTTTAACAGGGGTTTTTGGGACGGGTACTATTTAGGCCAAAGGACAGGAGAGTGGACCTCCTCTTATGGTTCTTCGGCCACGCACAAAAAAGTTTACGTCGGCAAGTCCACCAACTACTTTGACAAGTTAGGTGTCGCCGAATTTTTCCTCGAATCAGGGAGTCTGAAGCTCGGCGACGAGATCCTGATCACCGGCCCCACGACGGGAGCCGTTCAGCTGGTCATCGCCGAAATGCGGACGGCCTTGAACCCTGTTGAAACCGCGCTTAAAGGCGAGGCTGTTTCGATCCCCGTTGCGGACAAGATTCGCCGAAACGACAAGTTGTATAAGCTCGTTCCAACGAAAAAGGAATGACAAGAGGCGGGCAGAACCACCCCCTTCCCAACTTTGGCCAGCCAGCAAAACCCGCCTTTTCCTCTCCAGCGCAGGCTTCGCCGCCAGGATTGTTCCTGCAAATTCGCAGATTAAGAGACTTTAGGGAGTTCCGTTGTCGATTTTAAGGCTGCTCGGGCGTCGATCTTGTCAAGGAACACAGAATACTGTGAAATCAGACCAAAGAGTTGAACCCTCTGTTCAACCTGCGGCAAAAATAAGGAGAATCCAATGCGCTACATCATGCTCATGATGCTTCGTCCCGAAGCAGAGGCCACAGCCCCGGCCGTTCCCGACGCCCAGGCCCTGGCCACAATGGGCCGCTACAACGAAGAGCTCATCCAGGCCGGTGTCCTTTTGAGCCTGGACGGTCTGCGTCCCACCGCCGAAGGCGGGCGGTTGTACTTTCAAAAAGGTTCGGCCCCGGCCGTCTGGAAGGACGGTCCGTTTACCGAAACCAAGGAAATCGTGGGAGGCTTTTGGCTGATCCAGGTTAAATCCCACGAAGAGGCCGTTTCTTGGGCGCGCCGTGTGCCCAAAACCAGCGACCACATCGAAGCCTACGTGGAACTTCGGCGTGTTTTTGAAATGGAAGACTTTGGCCTGGACGCACAAGGCGAACTGGCCGCACAGGCCCAAAAGATCTCGCAGGGTTTAGCCAAAGAATCGTCATGACAACCGATCCCCGGCTTGTGATCGAAGCGGTCTGGCGCCTGGAAGCCCCACGGCTGATCGCGGGTCTGACCCGCCTGGTGCGCGACCTCGACCAGGCCGAGGATCTGGCCCACGACGCCCTGGTTGCGGCGCTGGAAAAGTGGCCGGCAGGAGGTATTCCGGACAATCCGGGCGCCTAGCTCAACACCGTGGCGCGCCGCCGGGCTTTGGACGCGTTAAAAAAAGAAAAACGCGCCGGCCGCAACTACCAGCGCTGGGCCGCCGAGCTGCTCCGTGACGATCCGCCGCCGTTTCTCGAAGATTCTCCGGTGAAAGACGATCTGTTGCGGCTGATCTTTATGACGTGCCACCCCCTGCTTTCGGCCGAGGCTCAAGTTTCGCTCACCCTGCGCCTTCTCGGCGGCCTCACCACCGCCGAGATTGCCCGGGCCCTGCTGGTTCCCGAAGCCACCGTGGCCCAGCGCATCGTTCGGGCCAAAAGGACCTTGGCGGCGGCCCAGGTGCCGTTCGAGCTTCCCGAAGCGGGGGAACTGGCCGTGCGCACGGATTCGGTGCTCCAGGTCATCTACCTGATTTTCAGCGAGGGCTACTCCGCTTCGTCAGGGGACCGAGGGATCCGCAAAGAACTTTGCGAGGAAGCGCTCCGTCTGGGCCGCGTCCTGGCCGCGCTCTCGCCCGACGAACCCGAGGTTCTGGGACTGGCCGCCTTGATGGAACTTCAGGCCTCTCGGCTGGGGGCCCGGGCCACGGCAGCGGGTGAACCCGTCCTGCTTCCCGATCAAAATCGATCCCTGTGGGACCGGGTCCTGATCCGCCGGGGGCAAGAAGCCTTGGAACGCGTGTTTCGGCTCGGCCGCCCCCTCGGCCCCTACGCCTTGCAAGCCGCCATTGCCGCGTGCCACGCCCGCGCAGCGCGCCCCCAGGACACCGACTGGCCGCGCATCGCCGCCCTCTACGACGCCCTGATCCAGGTCGTTCCCTCACCCGTCGTCGCGCTCAACCGTGCCGCGGCACTCGGCATGGCCTACGGTGCCGATGCGGGCTGGCAAGCCGTTCAGGAGCTTTCGGACGACCCCTCGCTTGGCAATTACCCCTACCTGAGCGCCCTTCGCGGCGACCTTCTTGAAAAGCTGGAACGTTGGACCGAGGCTCAGGCCGAGTTTGAATGCGCGGCGGCCCTCACCCGCAACCTGAGGGAGCGTTCCCTGATGTTGGACCGCTCGGAACGCTGCCGCCAGAAAGCCCACGGCAACTCCCCACAACAAAACGCGTGAAGAGTTCCGCCGCCACAAGAAAGCCTCTTTTGTTGTTGATCAAAAGAGGCATATTTTACTGCCGGGCTCATAAAAAACTCACAATAGTAGTTTACTTCAAGGGAAGAGAGGGGACTCCATGAGAAAAATGTTTCGAAGCAATTGCCTATTTGAAGCTTTTCGTCATGCAGGGTTCGGGAAAGGAAAAATCTTCCTGGTTCTTCCCTGGGATTACCCCCGAGGGGTGCACTTCTTTTGGAAGGTCGGCCAACGCTACTTTGATTTTTGCGGCAAATCAAAAGGCAACCTGCTGGCAAGAGCCTTCTTCCATTTCCAGGGTCATATTCGTGAGCTCCCGCCCGATCACGATTTTGTTCAAAAGGGCTTCCGGCTGCTTTAGAAGGAGGCCGTTTTTGAACCTCAACAAACAAAAAAGTTTTCAAGAACCGTCTACCCTCCGTGTCTGTGTGACAATTCGGCGGTACGATGAGCGTCCCCGCCGTTTTCGCCCAGGCCGGTCCAGCGGACCTTCCTTTGAAAAGAGCTGGGATGAAATTCGGCTTCAAGTTGACAACTTCTGTCTGATGATTGACTTTTAAGCTCAGCGGTGGCCATGCACAACAGTAAAAAAGACAACAGAACAGCGTACCTCTTTTTGGCTCCGGCCTTGATCCTCTTGGGGATTTTTTCTCTCTTCCCCCTGCTCTACACCCTCGTGGTCAGTCTTTTTCACTGGCGAATCCGTCCGGGCAGCTTTGCGGGTTTATCGCATTATTTCGAAATCTTCGGCACCCCCGAGTTGCTGATCGGGTTTTTGATCCTGACGGCCCTGCTGGTCGCCGCCCTTATTCTAGGACCGCGCTTAAAAAAAAGGGGCCGCGGGGTTTTTCGCGTCCTCACGTTAGGGCTCGGGGCAGGACTTTTTTTCTTTTTGGGACAAGTCTGGTCCCAGGGAGACGCCCGGTTCTTGCGTTCGCTCGAAGTGACGGTGTGGTTCGCCTTGGGAACCGTCCCGGTTCAGCTTTTCCTGGGTCTGAGCTTGGCGCTCGCCCTCAACGCGAAGTTCAGGGGCAAAACGACCCTGAGGACCCTGCTTCTGGTGCCCTACGTTCTGCCTTTGGTGGCCTCGGCGTCCGTGTTTGTCCTGGTATTTTCCCTGAGTCCCCAGTCCCCGGCCAATCAGGTGCTGGGCTTTTTTCACCTGGGTCCCTGGCAATGGTTGAGGCAACCCCAGGGGATTTGGGCAGGAAGGAGTCTTCCGGTTTTCTTCACGGACTGGCTGTCCAGTTGGTTGCAGGGCCCCAGCTTGGCCCTCGTTTGCATCATAATTTTTAACACCTGGCTTTTCAGCGGCTATTATGCTTTGGTCTTTGCCAACGGCCTGGCCTCCATCCCCCCCGAGGTCTACGAAGCAGCGGCGCTCGACGGGGTCAGCCGTCCCAAGCTGCTGACGAAAATTATTTTGCCTCTCTTGTCCCCCACCACCTATTTTCTGACCCTTCTGGGGGTCGTCGGTACCTTCAAAGCC
>JABEVL010000182.1 GCA_013043995.1 Spirochaetales bacterium
TGATCCTGATTTCCCGCAACCTGTCGTAGCCGTCACGAAACAGGATCCAGCACCCCGCCGAATAGTCCTTGCCCACGTCAAAACGAAACTCCCAGAGGGTCTTGTCCGGGGAACCCGACCTGACGTGAGTCACCGTCAAACGGACGGGCTTACCATCGGGCTGAGGGATTTCAAGGGACTGCGGCTTCAAAAGCGCAACGGGGGTCAGGAACAAAAGCTTCTGAGCCCGGGCGTCTAGACGGGCCTCGAGCGTCGAGGGCACCAGATTCTCCTGGGTCTGCTGCCAAGGGTCGGCGTGGAGCTGGAAAGCTCCCCAAAAGCCGAAGAAAGCGAGAACCCCGACGAACCAGCTTTGTTTCATTTCCCGCCCCGTACCTCAAACTGGATCGGCACGTCGGCAAACCCCAGGTCTTTTCGGATGCGGTTGATCAGGTACTCGGTCAACGAACTTGGCGTGTCCTTTCCATGGTTGCCGAAAGCGACAAATTTGACGGGAAGAACGCTCACCTGCGTGAGGTAGCGAATTTTATAGGTCACGCCCTTGATTTGGGGCGTGGGAAGGTCCTCCATCCAGAACTTGAGCATCTCGTTCAGTTTTGCGGTGTCGATCCTCTGGTAAAGCTGCTTGTTCACCCGCACTACGGTCTGGAGCAGTTCCTTGAGGCCCTCGCCCTGCTTGGCAGAAAGGGGAACGACCGGCGCAAAGTCGAGGATGGGGAAAAGAAAACGGATGCGGTCCCGAACGGCCTCAACCTGGTTTTTAATCTTGGGCAAAAGGTCCCATTTGTTCAGACCGAAGATAATTCCCCGGCCTTCTTTGACGATCTGGTAGGCGATTTTTTTGTCCTGATCCGTCAGCCCTTCTTCTGCGTCGATCAGCAGCAAGACCACGTCGCTTTCACCGATCGTTTTGATGGCCCGGTTGACCGAGTAATACTCCACGTCCTCGACGACCTTCCCCCTGCGGCGAATCCCCGCCGTGTCCAGAACGCGGATCCTCCGTCCCTGAAAAATAAAGCGGCCTTCGACAGGGTCGCGCGTCGTTCCGGGGATTTCAGAAACAATCGAAAGATCACTGTCGGTCAGCAAATTGACAAGGGTCGACTTTCCGGCGTTGGGCTTGCCCAGGATGGCCAGCCTCAGGTCAGGCTCGGGTTCCAGAGGAAGCGCCAGGCGGGGAAGTCTGTCAAAGACCCTCTCGGTGAGTTCGTCCACGCCCCTTCCGTGCGAAGCACTCAGGCACACGTACTCGGCAAAGCCCAGGGACAAAAAATCAGCCGCCAGGGTGTCTTTTTCAGGAGAATCCGCCTTGTTCAAGGCCACGATCATTTTGGCGGCGTAAGGTCTTAATAGAGCGATAAAATCCTCATCCTCGGGCGTAAGATTGCGGATATCAAGCACCAAAATGATCAGGTCGCAACTCTTGGCCCGTTCGATGCTTCGAGCGGCGACCACTCGGTCGAGTTCTCCCCCTTCGGTCTGATACCCGCCGGTGTCGGCCAAAAGGACGTAGCGGTCCCCATTTTTCCAGACGGATTCGACGGCGTCGCGGGTGACGCCCGGTGTGGGGTCGGTAATAGCCTGCCGCTTACCGACAAGACGGTTGAATAACGTGGATTTCCCCACATTGGGACGGCCCACCAGGGCAACTCGGGAAACTTGGGTGACTTCATTCACTTGGGGAAAACCTTCCTTGGCTGTAGGCGGTCACGAACGCCTCAATTTCGTCGGAACGACGCATCTTCAGCACGTCTTCGGCAACGTGTTCTGCTTCACTGTAAGTCAACGATCGGAGGACCGATTTCATCTTCGGCAAACCCACGGCGTTCATGCTAAATTCGTCCAGTCCCAAGCCCGCCAGAATCAACGCCGCCTTGGAATTGCTGGCCATCTCGCCGCACATGGCGACGGGGATTCCGGCCTCGTGCGCGTTATCGATCACCAGTTTGATCAGCCTCAGAACACCCGGATGAAAAGGTTCATAGAGGCTGGCGATTCTTTCGTTCCCCCTGTCCACCGCCAGAGTGTACTGGGTCAGGTCGTTCGTCCCAATGGAAAAGAAATCCACAAGCCGCGCCAGGTGGTCAGAAACCATCGCCGCCGAAGGAACCTCGATCATCGTCCCTATGGGGATATTGGGTGCAAACGGAACTTTCTCGGAAGTCAGCTGGTTTTTCACCTCTTCCAGAATGGCCAGAACCTGTTCAAGTTCTCCCACGCCCGAAATCATCGGGAACATGATTTTCAGATTCCCGTAGACCGAGGCGCGCAAAAGAGCCCGAAGCTGGGTTTGGAAAATTTTCCGGTCCGCCAAACAAAACCTGATCGCCCGCCAACCCAGCAAGGGGTTAGACTCTTTGGCAGGATAAAGATCAGGAGCTAACTTGTCTCCCCCCAGATCGAGCGTGCGGATCGTCACAGGGCGTCCTTCCATCCCTTCCAGGACACGGCGGTACGCCTGACACTGAATCTCTTCTGAGACGTTGGCCCCATTCTGGATAAATAAAAACTCCGATCGGTACAGGCCGACCCCATCGGCACCGTGAGCTAAAACATTTTCAACTTCGTCAGGGATTTCGATGTTGGCGTTGAGCTGGAAGGTTCGCCCGTCGAGGGTCACACAGGGAAGTCCGCCCAAAACCTTCAGATCCGCCTGAGTCTTTTCGTGCAAGATCTTTCTTTGGATGTACTCCTCGATCACGGCTTCCGCGGGATTGATGAGAACCTGACCGTTCTCACCGTCAACGACGACCCAGTCGCCGTTATGAATCTCGCGGGTCGCCCAAACGCAACCCAAAACGGCAGGAATTTCAAAAGATCGGGCCAGGATCGCCGTGTGCGTCGTGTTGCCGCCGGCGTCCATCACCAGGCCGAGGACAGACTTTTTATTCATGGCCACCGCATCGCTGGGCAGTAAATTGGAGGTGACCAGTATCGCCTCTCCCTTAAGCTCTGCAAGCGAGGAATGAACGGCTTTCCCCAAAAGATGCTGAAGGATACGCCGTGAAACATCGCGGATGTCCATCGTCCTTTCCTTGAGGTAGACGTCCTGCACCGTTCCCAATTTCCGAAGCAGCTCATTGACGACGTCCTGGACGACCCACTCGACATTTTTTTTGGTTTTAGCGAGCTGGATGTCAATTTTCGCATCGATCTCGGGGTCACGCAGCATCATGATGTGCGTGGCCAAAAACCCGTCGGGATCTGAATGTTCCCGGGCTTGAAGAAGCTCAAGTTCCTCAATCGCACGAGCCACTGCGGTACGGTACCTTTCCATTTCCGAAACGACCTCAGCCTCGAGAATCTCGTATTCGGGGACGTTCAGCTCGTCATCGTTGTACAGGTAGGCCCGACCGATCGCAAAACCCGGCGAAGCCGGAACACCCTTGAGCACTTTCATTTTGTTATTATAGTCAGAATAGAAAATTGCTGTCAAACACGCCCCCTCCCTTGATTGCCGAAAGCCACCCCCTCGGTTAAAATAACAACATGCCGAAACACCGAATCCCCACCTGGGCCTTGGCCTGGCTTACAGGACTGGCCGTTGTAGCTGTGATTTTTCTTGCCAATACGGGAGCCGTGGACCGACTTATGGACGCCGTGGGACTAACTCGCGTTCTCTACCCAAACAAAAGCCAGCTCGCCTCAAATGTAATTCGGCAAGATTCTCCTGCGTCGCCTCTTTCAGCCCAAATCAACCTCGAGCAGGCACCTCCCGGTCCAGCCCTGCCCCTTGCAGCACAAATTCCTGCAGACCCCTCAGTGCGGGCCTCTGAACCCTCCACCATCCTACCCAATGCCGCAGTTCCTTCCTCTCAAGTTCCTGCATTGTCCGTTTCTCCAGTTTCCTCTCCGACGTCCTCGCCAGCTTTAACTTCAGCTCCCCCTGATCCAGGTGTTTCAGGAACTGGAGCTTCCGCCCCGTCCCCGACCTCTGCCCAGGAACCCCTGTTTTTCTTGAAGATGGGACCCGACGGCCGTCTTGAACCCACACCCTTTGTCCGGCAGGTCGTCGCCGGCAACACCCCGCTCACCGCGGCGCTCCAGGCCTTGCTCATGGGCCCCACCCTGTTTGAAAAAAGCGCCGGGGCGATCAGCCTTATTCCTGAGGGGACTCGGTTGCTTTCCGTCCGAGTCGAAAACGGGACGGCGTTTTTGAGCTTTAGCGATGAATTTGCTCACAACGTCTTGGGACTCGAAGGCCTGGCCGGACAGCTCAAGGAAGTGGTTTGGACCGCAACCCAATTTCCGTCGGTCCAGAGGGTACAAATCCTGATAAACGGCCAGTACAGTTCCGCTCACAGCGTGGATGGCCTGTCGATGGCCCTGCCCCTGGACCGGTCGAACTTGCGTTAGAGGCTATGTTTTTCTAAGGGGTCATTTGGGACTATTCTTAACCTGACGGGGTTGGGGAGCCGGTGGCAGGCTGTGTCCGCCTTGAGGCGACGCTCCTGGAAACAGGGCAGATCTAACTCTCGACGCTCTGGAACAAGCTCTTTGGGCTAGACCGATCAATGCAGGACTGATCCATCACAGTGACCATGGAAGCCAATACTTATCAATCCGCTACAGTAATAGGCTGACACAAGCCAAGATCGACGCCTCAGCAGGAACTGTTGGTGATGCTTACGACAATGCCTTCGCCGAGACGATCAACGGGTTGTTCAAAGCGGAAGTCACAGGGAAACGAGGCCCTTGGAAGGGCCGGGAGGCTGGTGAATTGGCAACACTGGAATGGGTTCATTGGTTCAAAACCAAACGTTTATTATCATCAATCGGCTACGTACCACCTGCAGAATACGAAGCGATGTATTACACTGAAAACAACCGGCTCGTTGAGTCCGGACTTAAGTAAAAAAGGCTCCGCTCATTCCGGGGCGATTCACTCCCGTCATACGGCTCATCCTATCCGTTCCCTTGCGGAAACTTCTGCAGTACCCGCCTAGTGGGGAAGTTGAATGCTGAATAGCGCGTGATAGAGTTGTGACGGTCTGACCCTTAGCTCACCTCCCCAGCTGTGAAGGTCTTTGGGGTGAATCTCCGCCAGTCCCAGGCTATGGAAGAGCCCCTTCACAACTAGGGCGTTAAACTCTATTTCGATCAAATACTTGCCCTGGAGGATCTCCAGTTGTTCTGAGAAAGCGTTGTGTTCGATCCAGACCTCAGCCAATAGCTTCGTATTGACCCACTTTTCTTTATTCTTGGCCTGGGCCGAAAGAACCCCCAGCGCATAGATCAGAAGTCCGTGAAACCGCCGGAATCCTGTTTGGAAGGGCTCACTTCGTTCTGGCATTCCCCAAACTGCGCCGTGAAGGCCATAAGTCAACAATTCCTTATAGAGTGTCAGGGGTTGGTCCAACAGGGCCCGCGCGCGGTCAGTTAAAAAGAAACCGCGTTTATCAAGAGCAAGGAGACCTGCCCCTTCGAATTGCCGACGGCTTCGCAGCAGCCAGAACCAGTCTGCCTCGCGACGCGGGTAGGTGACCCATTGCGAGGAAGGGTCCACGGGTTGAAATTCTCCCCAAAGCTCACGGACCAACTGCGTATCTAGGTACCCCGAAGCCGTAGCTGGAATTCGTCCTCCTGCTAAGGCCGCAAGGTCAATAAACCTACGAAAAAGGCGCATAAGGGGAACCGATTCCAGCATTTCCTGGGAAATTTGATCAAAGCTAGAAACGACATAGCCTTCCGAACGGGGAAGACCTGGTGATGAAAGTTCATTGAACACTCGGGGGGGCAGGTCTAGTACCAGCTTACGTGGTGAACTGGCCGGGACCGCCTTATTGAGGAGCTTGGTCAACTCGAGGACTATCGAGGGGTCCACTCCCAGTGCTGACGCCGTTTGTTCAGCGGATTCCGACAGACCTTCGTTATAGTTGTTGACAACCCGTTCCATCACTTTTTCAATTTTTTGCTTTTCGTTTTGAATTTCAATTTCATCCGAGGGACTAGCCTTTTGAGACTCATCAATCTTTCGAATCAGACGGTCATAGGCATCCTGAATATGAGGGCTAAGAGCTTGAGCGGCAATCCTCGCTGTGGTCGATACGTCCACGATCGGCTTTTGGGGGAACTCGGCGACGCCTTCAAGGAATTTTCTGCCACGCTGGTAACTAGCACTACTCATCGCCTCCAGGTAAATCCTTCTAGCCTCATGCGAAACAACGAACCAAGGGTTTCTCATGCTCGATCCGTCCCCGAGGTAAACCTCTGTCACCCCCTCTAGGCTCGTAAAGGTTCCCACCTGGTCAGAATACGAACGCGCCCGGGCCTTCCACCACGCCTCTTCCAATATGGAGTCATCCTCAAACGAGGCTACCGAAATTTGGAACCGACTGGGCCCCAGAGGTCCCATCAAAACGGGATGATCACTCGACGCCGTCAATAGGTAACTGAACACGGGGTGCCTTGTCAGTTCCGCCGTTAGGGAACGCGCCTGTGGCCACAGCCCTTTGATTTCCAACGGTTCCTTCGAAGGAGCGGAGAGGTTCAAGGCTACCAGGTAGTTAAAATCCTCTTCAGTCCACCCCGGAAAATTGAGGATTGGTCCGTAGGTTTGGTATCCCAGGCCTTGCGGCCAGAGAAGTGTTAAGAATGGCGACACATGGGCCTCGGGACGTGAAGAAATATTGGGGCTAAACAAGCGAAATTCGTTCCAAGGGGACCCTTCGGGCCACGTCGCGGGACGAGAGCCCAGCGGCTTAACCTGCACAAAACCTGAACCAAGATTTTTTGTCACTTGAAAAGCCACGAGTTGCCAGGGGTGGGACCTCCAAAGACGAACGAGAGCTAATTCATCGGCGGGTAAGTTTTCGCCTACGGATCGGACAAAAGCAGCCGCCGCAGAACCAGGGCCAAAGACAGACAAGAGCGCCAAGGATCCGCGAACAGAATCCTCCCAATTTTTAGCGAAGCGTTCCCAGAGGTCTTGATGACGATCAAGTTCACGAAACCAGGCCTTGCTGAGGCCCTTCCTTAGATCATAGCCAAAGACTAAGGAGGTAAGACGGTTAAGGGTCGCCGCCAAGATTTTTGCTTCGACCTCTGGGTTGATGGGAGCCATAAATCTTTTTAAACGTTAAGTGCTTTGAGGTTCAAGGGGCTGGATATGCTGGCCCCAGGATTTCGGACCACCGGCGTAGTTCGGTATGGTACAATTATTTCCCGGAGGGAACATGGATAAGCGACGGTCGTTCAGCGACAAAA
>JABEVL010000183.1 GCA_013043995.1 Spirochaetales bacterium
CCGCGCCCACCGCCGCATTTGCCGGGGTTTTTACTCAAAATGCCTTTCCCGGAGCCCCGATTTTGCTCGGCAGGGAGCTCCTTTCCCGGCCGTTGAGCCGAGGTGTTTTGATCAACAACAAGGTCGCCAACGTGGGAGGACCGACCGCCCTGGCCGATGCAAGGGCTCTGCAATCAGCGGCGGCGGCCATTTTCGGTGCTCCTGCCCACGAATTTTTTGTCGCCAGCACGGGGATCATCGGCTGGTCGCTTCCTGTCAAACCAATGACCGAAGCCCTGCCCGGGCTTGCCGACCAATTGCAGTCGCACTCGGTCCTCGGCCTTGCCGAGGGGATTATGACTACCGATTCCTACCCCAAAGTCCGATCGCGCTCCTTGTTCGGCGGCCGTATCGTGGCCGTGGCCAAGGGAGCCGGTATGATCGAGCCCAATCTGGGCACGATGCTGGTTTACATCCTTACCGACCTCGAAGTTTCGCGCTCAGCTCTCAGGGACATCCTTTCCCGTGTTGCGGCCAAAACTTTTAACGCGATCAGCGTTGACGGGGACCAGTCCACCAGCGATATGGCCCTGATTTTCTCGAGCCAGCGTTTTCCCTGTCCCGATCAGAAAGCTTTTGAGAGAGCCCTCGAGGACGTGTGCAGGGAATTGGCCGTAGACATCGTCCGTAACGGTGAAGGGACGGCCCACGTCCTGGAGGTTAGGGTCAAGGGGGGCCAGGATGAAGCCCAAGCCCGCTTGGTCGCCAAGGCGATTGTCAACTCGCCTTTGGTCAAAACGGCTGTTTTTGGAAACGACCCCAACGTCGGCAGGGTGCTTTCGGCGGTGGGCGACGTTCTGGGGAACGCAGGAAAAACCCTGGAACGCTCCCGGCTAAAACTTTCCATAGCCGACCAGGTCGTTTTTGACGGCGGTGTTTTCCGCCTCGACCCACAAAAGGAAAAAGCCCTTTCAGACGCCTTTCGCGCTGCCGCCCTTCCCGAGAAAAAAACCTACCCTCCCCATGAAAACAACGTGGTCTTTGAGGTGGTTTTAGCTCCTGAAGGAAGCGACGCCGTCGTGTGGGGAAGCGACTTATCCTACGAATACGTTCGCGAGAACGCCGATTACCGCAGCTAGTCAAGGAGTCTTCATGGATCAGAACAGTTCTGTCGACGTCAACCGCGAAGTGCGCCTCCAGGAGGCGGTGAACCTCTTTCAGGTCACGAAAAAAGAATTGGGCAAGCGCATCGTGGGGCAAATTCCGCTCCTGGAAGGACTCATCATGGCGGTCGTCGCCGGCGGTCACGTCCTCCTGGAAGGCGTTCCTGGTCTGGCTAAAACCCTGGCCATCAAAACTCTCGCCCAAATCATGGGCCTGGATTTTCGCCGGATTCAGTTCACGCCCGACCTTCTTCCTGCCGACCTGATCGGTACCATGGTCTACCGCCAGCAAACCGGAGAGTTTCTCCCCCGTAAGGGTCCTGTCTTTTCCAATTTCATCCTGGCCGACGAAATCAACCGCGCCCCCGCCAAGGTTCAATCGGCGCTTCTGGAGTCCATGGCCGAAAATCAGGTGACCATCGGGGAAAACACCTTTCCGCTGCCCGATCCTTTTTTTGTCCTGGCAACGCAGAATCCGATCGACCAGGAGGGCACCTACTCGTTACCTGAGTCTCAACTGGACCGCTTCATGGTCAAACTCGTGGTAGATTATCCCAGCGCCGAAGAAGAGCTCCACATCCTCAAGGTCGTCGCTTCCAACCGCAGTGACCTGCCCCCCCTTCAGAAGGTTTTGGACACGACGGGGCTTCACACCCTGAGGGCCGCGCTTTCGGCTGTCCGGTTGGACGAAAAAATTGAAACCTACATCGTGGCCATCGTGCACGCCACCCGCGAAAAAGACCGCAGGAATTTTGCTTTTGCCCGGTTCATCGAGTACGGGGCCAGCCCGCGCGCGTCGATCGCGATGTACAGGTTGGCGCGCGTCAAGGCGTTGTTCGAGGGGCGGGGATTTGTATTGCCCGAGGACGTGAAGGCTGTCGCCCCTGCGGTTTTACGGCACCGTTTGGTCCTTTCTTACGAAGCCGAGGCCGAAGACATGAAGGTCGATGACGTGGTCAAGATCCTTTTGTCGGCCGTTGCGATCCCGTGAGATAAAATGGAAGTTCAGGATTTCTACGGCAAAATCCGTCAGCTCCGTCTTTCTGCCCACAGGCTCGTCGAGGGCCTTTACTCGGGGAATTACCGGTCGGTTTTCCGCGGACCAGGTCTGGAATTTGACGAGGTGCGGGAGTACGACCCCAAGGACGACGCTCGTTTTATCGATTGGAACGTTTCATCGCGTTTGGGCAGTCCCTACACCAAGAAATTTCGTGAAGAACGCGAGCTGAGTCTGCAGATCCTCGTTGATGTATCCCCATCTTTGGACTCGGGGACTCTGGAGGTCAATAAACGCGAAGTCGTCAACATCCTGTTTGCCAACCTTGTCTTTGCCGCGATCGCCTCAGAAGACCGCGTCGGTGCTGTCTTTTTTTCAGACCGCATCGAGCAGTGGGTTCGCCCCCGCAAAGGAAAAACTCACGCGCTGTCGCTGATTCATGACTGTCTGGCCCTTCGCCCCGAAGGCCGGGGTTCCAACCTGGCCCTGGCGCTGCGCAGCGGGCACGAGGCTTTGAGCCGCCGGGGCATCGTCGTCATTTTATCCGATTTCAAGTCGAGCAATTTTTGGAGGGATCTTTCCTTGGTCGCGCGGCGGCACGATGTGATTGCGATCCGTGTCCACGACCAGATTGACGCCGAATTCCCCGAAAGCGGTTTCGTCGAGCTCGTGGATCCTGAAAACGGCTACGCGCTTTCCGCATACGGAAGCTCTCCCCAATTCCGCAAGCAGTACCATGACTTCTGGGCCCTGCATCGGCTTCACTGGAAACGTGAGTGCCTGCGCCGGGGTGTCCGTATTTTGGAAGTGGGGACGCAGGACGACCCGGCTGCCAAACTTTTGGAATACTTTAACCGCCGGGGGCGGGTGCCGTGAAACTGACTTTTTTGCTTGTTTTGGGAACTCTTCTGGCAGGTCCCCTTCTGGCCTTTAACCTTGGAGAAACCGGAACCGCCGATTCCCCGAAAGGTAAGTTCTCGATCGTTCAGGCGGTTTCGGTTCCTCCCGTTGCGACAGTGGGCGAGCCCGTCGAACTCCATCTGACGCTCCTGCCTCAAAAGGGCATCCAGATCGTGAAAAGCCAGGACGCCGCGAACGAGCCCTGGGTCAAAATCCAGAATGTCGAGGTGGTTCACACGCCGCCTTACGTTCAGGTTCTGGTGAGGTACGTCTCTTTTGCTCCCGGCAACAAAACCCTGCCCCCGATACCTTTGGGGGACATCGTTTTAAAGGGACTTTCCATCCAGACTGCGAGCGTTCTTAATCCTCAAAACCTGCCCCACCTGGCGCCGCCCCGTAGCCCGCTGGCCCTGCCCCAGACCGGTCTTTTCCTTTTTTTAACCCTGGCGGCCCTGTTGGTTTTGCCCTTCCTGATTTGGTACCTGAGCGTTTTTGCAACTTCTTTGATGAAGAGGTTGAAAAAGGCGAGGGCGAGGAAAAAACCGTACAGAATTCTACTCAAACAGACCCGGGCGCTGAGCCAGAATGCCGCAGGAATGAGAGGGCCCGAATTTTATTCAGATTTTTCGATTTTGTTGCGCACCTACCTGACGGGGCGCTTCGGGCTTGATTTTATTGCGGCCACTGCGCCCGAGTTTTCTTTTTTATTGAGATCTTTGCCCGGGAACTGGAGCGCCGACTGGGTCCGTTTGATTCGCCGTGCAGACAACGTCCGTTTTGACCAGCAGGAGCCGCCGCTTGCCGAGCGCCTGGAAGACCTGCAAGCTTTAAAGACTCAGGCGGGCTATCTTGAGTCAGGCGAGGGACTTCATGTGGACCTTTAGTGATCCGGCCTACCTTCTTCTCCTGCTGACGATTCCTTTTTTGGTCTTTTTCCGCCATTTCTGGAAGGGGCGCGGGAGCCGTCTTGTTCTGCCGCTCACCCTTTGGGAAGGTCAGCGCTTTGCAACAAAAAATCCTTACCTCAGTTTTCTGAATTTTCTTTCGGCTTCCTTTTTTTGGCTGAGTCTGACGCTGATCCTTTTTGCCCTAGCGGGACCTTCGCTGACCCGGCAAAAAAAGATTTTCCTCAACAGCGGCACCGATGTGATGATCGTTCTTGACGAGTCTCCCAGCATGGGCGCCCGCGATTTCCCCCCTCAGAGTCGGTTCGAAGCGGCCAAGGTCGTCATCGAACGTTTTATCAAAAGCCTTCAAAACGATCCCGTCGGACTGGTCACCTTCGGCCAGGACGCCGTTCTCAACGTCCCCCTGACCACCGACTACAGGTTTTTCCAGACAGATTTGCGCAAAAGGAAATTGATGGAGCTGGGGGACGGTACGGCCCTGGGGATGGGAATAGCCGTCGCTGCCGAGCATCTGAGGACGGCGAACGGTCAGAACAAGGTGATGATCGTCCTGACCGACGGGGATAATAACGCAGGGGAAATCCAACCGGGAACGGCGGTTGGATTGTTGCCCTCCCTGGGAATCCACTACTACCTCGTCGGGATCGGCACACCAGGAAAGGTTCCCCTCGAAGTGACCGATCCAACCAGCGGTCTGACATATTTCGGAACCCTGGAAGGGGGTTTTCACGAAAACTACCTCAAAAGCCTGGCCAACCCGCCCTACGGCGTTTATTTTTCGGCGAACTCCTCGGGGAGTCTGGACTCGATTTTTCAGTCCATCGACTCACGAGAAATGGTCGCGCACAGGGTTAAGCTTCAGGTTCTGAACGTCCCCCTTTATCAGGACTTTGTCCCCTTGGCCCTGGGTTTTCTGACGTTGTTTCTCCTTGTACGAAAGGTTTTTTTGAAGGAGCTGCTGTGAGTTTCGCTCGGCCGGAAGTTTTTTGGGCTCTTTTGCTTTTGCCTTTGATCGCCGCCGTTCTGCTCGGCGTCTATAGACGGGGAAAAAACGACCTGCTTCGTCTGGGCGGTGCCTGGCGGGCTTCCCCGCTTTTGTCGATCTACCTGCTGAAGAGCTTTTTCCAAAGTTTATTCCTTCTGGTGGCCTTCTTCGGCCTTGTCGTGGCTTGGGCGGGACCAGCTTGGGGAACCCGCACTGTCGCCGAAAATCAGGACGGGCTCGACGTCGCCCTCGTTTTCGACGTTTCTTGGAGTATGACCGCGACCGATGTGCCGCCCAACCGCTTGGGGCAGGGAATCGAAGCGGCGCGGTTCCTCGTCCGCACCTTTCCTCATACCCAGTTTTCCCTCGTGGCTTTCAAAGGTCAGGCGAGGACTTTAACCCCCCTGACAACAGACACGGACTTTCTGAATAACTGGTTGAACGAACTGAGCCCGAGTGTGGCCACCGGACCTGGAAGCGACCTGGAGGCCGGCTTACGGGAAGGCCTGAGGTCCCTGGACACCCCGACGAACCACCAAAAGGCGGTGATTCTTTTCAGCGACGGCGAGGCGCGCGGCGGGGATACCGTGGCTGCCGCCCGAACCTTGGCCGCCCACGGCGTCTCGCTCTTTGCTTTTGGTCTGGGGACCGACGCCGGATCGACGATCCCCGAAGGCAAGTCAGCCCTGGTCGACGATTTTGGATTCACGGTCATCACTCGCCGCAACAGCGGCCTTCTGCGGGCCATCACCGATGAAACAGGGGGAGTTTACTATCCCAGTGCCAACAGAGAAAACTTAAGCGACCTCCAGGAACGCTTGGTCAGTCTGGCCAACCCGGCTTCCCGGGGCGGGGTCAAACTTGAGGCTGTTCAGCAGTACCCCTTATTTCTGAATCTGGCCTTGTTATCGTTGTTCGCTTGCCTTGTGATCAGGATTTTGCCCTGGAGGAAACTCTTTTGAAACCGCTTTTGTACGGCAGCCTCTTGTTTCTTTTGATCGGCTGTTCGGATATCCACGACGGGTTGTCCATCTTGGAAGGGAACTATGACGCCGAACGCGGAGACTTTCAGAAGGCCAGCCTCCACTACCTTGAGGTTCAGCACAAGAAAAAGCTTGCCCCCTGGATCGCCTATGACTTGGGGAACGTTTACAACGCGCTGGGAGAATCCAATTCTGCCCTGGCGGTATGGAACAGTGTCGGGCCCGGCGCCCCCGACGAGCTGATGTTTCGCCTGTGGTTTAACAAAGGCGACCTGCTGTACCAGAAGGGCCTTTACCAGGATGCCTACCAGGCCTTCAAAAAGGCACTTCTGATGAAGTCCACCAGCCTTGACGCCAAACGGAACCTCGAGCTCTGCCTCCTCAAGATTCAATCTTATGGTCCTGCGCTTGCCCCTCCTCCCTTGGAGGGGTCGAACCTCCCCAATCACGACCTGTCTCCCGATGCGAGCGCACTTCTCGATTATGTTCACCGCTTGGAAGGAAACCGATGGAAAAGCAACACCACGCACCAGCCACCCGCCTCGTCTTCGGACTGGTAGCATTCTTTTTTCTTTCGACGGCAACCGCTTACGGGCTTGAGGCCAAACTCAGCCTGGATAATGACCGCTTTGTCGTGGGTCAAACCTTTAACGTCGATCTTTTGGTGAACACCGACCAGGCGTTGAAAGTCCAGCTGGTTCAGCCCGCTTACCCGTCGGCTTTAGCCTTGACCAGCGGTCCGTTCAGCCGAGCGACGACCTGGACAAATGCGTCGGGACAAACCGTGACAGGGACCCGAATCACGTTGAGTTTTCGTGTGACGGGTTCTGGCATCGTTTCACTCGGCCCTTTCACCTTGACCTGGAACGGTCAAAGCGTCGTTGTCCCATCGCGGCCCCTGTACCTTCTTGAGCCCGACGAGTCCAAAAACAGGTTCCCCCTCGAGGTCAGGTGGAAGGTGCGCCAAGGACCCTATTACCAGGGTGAGGACATTCCCGTTCTTCTGCAGGTCCAGAACCTCGAAACTCTCGTTCCTCCGGCGAACGTCGACGTTCCTGCGCCCGCCAACGCACTTTGGGAAAAGACCGTGGGGTTGGGCGAGATTGAAATCACAGCCGTGGGCGATGACCGCATCCTCTCCTTGCCC
>JABEVL010000184.1 GCA_013043995.1 Spirochaetales bacterium
GGACGAGGTCGGTTTGACGGCTATCCGGAAGACGATCTGCTCGCCGGTCGAAATTCCCCCCAGGGTTCCCCCGGCGTTGTTGGTGACAAATCCGTTCTTGTCCATCGCGTCGTTGTGCTGGCTTCCAAAAAGGTCCACGCAGGCAAAACCCAACCCCATCTCAAAACCCTTGACGGCCCCCAGTGACATCACGGCCTTGGCCAGGTCGGCTTCCAACTTGTCAAAAACCGGCTCGCCCAATCCCGCGGCGACCCCGTCGATGTGACATTCCACGATCCCTCCCACGCTGTCCCCTTCGGCAGCCAGGCGTTCAATGATCGGGATCATGCGTTCAGCAGCTTTGACGTCGGCCGCCCGCATCGGGTTTTTCTCGATCACGCCGTAGTCGACGGTCTCGCAAGAAATCCCGGCGCAGCGGCGTGTAAAAGCCCGGATCGTCACCCCGCGTCCGGCTAGGATCTTTTTAGCCACAGCGCCCGCGGCCACCCGGGCCGCCGTTTCACGCCCTGAGGCCCGGCCTGACCCCCTGTAATCGCGGATCCCGTACTTTTTAAGGTAGGTGAAATCGGCGTGACCGGGGCGGAACTTGTCGCGGATATCGTCGTAGGCGCTCGACTGGGCGTCTTTGTTGTAGAGGATCATCAGAATGGGCGTCCCCGTCGTTTTGCCTTCAAAAACACCCGAGAGCAGGTGGACGGTATCGGGTTCCTGACGGGGGGTCGTGACGGACGACTGACCCGGCTTGCGTCGGTCCAATTCTTTTTGAATGTCGGCTTCAACCAGAGGGAGGTTGGGAGGCGCCCCGTCCAGAACTACCCCCACAGCACCGCCGTGGGACTCTCCGAACGTGCTGATCTTAAAAAGGTGGCCAAAACTGCTACCGGGCATGGTTCCTCCGTTCAACGTCTTCAAGAACGTTGAGTAAATCTTGAAAGGCTTGGTCGATCGGTCGACCTTCGAGGGAAAACTCGACGTCACAGATCGCCGACAGGGCGGCGGTTCGCCGTTCGTAAAGCTTCTGGAAATCTTCCCAAGGACGATCTGCGGATAAAAACGCCGGCAACCCCCCGCGCAAAATCCTGTCAAAAAGCACTTTGGGCGCTTCCACGAGATGGACCAACACACCTTGATCCCTCAGAGCCTCGACGGCTTCGGGATTGTCGATGGTGCCTCCCCCCCAGGCCAAGACCAGTAACGAATGTTTCATCCGCTGGGCAACTTTTTTTGCGGCCAAGGCTTCCAGTTCCTGAAACCTGATTCGGCCCAGGGAACGGAAAATCTCGCGGGAGTTTAAAAGCGGCGGAGGCCCTTGCTCAGCTTCGAGCAACAAATCCAGGTCAGCAAAATCCATCTCCCGTTTTTGAGCGAGCAGACGCCCCAAGGTAGATTTGCCCGTATGTTTCATTCCTAAAAGCTGAACACTGGTCACCTGGCCAGAGTACCCAGGAAAACCCGTTTGCGTCCAGCGGTCTATTCGTCGCTCAGGAATTCAAGCTCAGGAACTGTCAGCACCAGCCGAAAAATCGTGCCCTTCCCCACAGTGCTTGTCACTTCCAGCTGAGCCTCGAGAACCTTGGCCATGTCAAAACAGACGCTCAGACCAAGCCCTTGCCCCCTTTCCTTGGCCGTTCCCAGGGTTGTAAACGGCTCGGTGCGGCTCTTGAGCAAGGCGAGGGTGTCTTGACTCATTCCAACACCCGTGTCGGCGACTTTAATCTCCACCCCCGCCGGGGTCTCCTGGGCGGAAACGGTCACAGTTCCTCCCGTTCGGGTGAATTTAATCGCGTTGTGCACGAGGTTCCGAAGGATCGTTGAAAGCATCGTTTTATCGGTGTGAACCTGGGTAGAAAGGGTGATCTGGGGCACCAGCTTGACGCCTTTTTCTTGGGCGATGAGCTGAAAGAGCTGAAAAACTTCGGTCACCATCGGGTCAAAGGGAAAACTTTCAGGCCGGGGAACGTAGTCGCCTTTTTGCGTTCTTGCCCAAGAAAGAAGATTTTCAAGGAGGTGCAGCAAACTATGCGTCGAAAGCCTCATGTCCTTGAAAACCTCGCCCCAGGTTTTCTCGTCGAACAAAGTCCTGTCGTCGACCCAAATATCCAGAAGCTGCTGAATCTTACCTACAGGGCCTCTCAGGTCGTGGCTGATGATCGAGAACAGGCGGTCCTTTGTTGCGTTCAACGATTCGAGGGTTTGCTCACGTGCTTTTCGTGAAGTGATGTCGATCAGGACGCCCAAAAAGCCGGCCTCGGGACTTTTGGGGGCCTGGAAACGCAAAAGGTAGATGATGAAGGCGTGCGGCGAGCCGTCGGCGTGGACGAGGGTGACCTCTTCGGCAGCCATGCTCTCCCTGGAAAGGACCTCAAGCTCGACTTCCTCAAAAACTTGAGCGTTGGGGGGCGGTAGGACCTCTTTGTTGGTTTTTCCTGAAAGATTGTCTTTGCGAACGTCAAAAACAACTGAAAAAGCGACATTACCGCTGATAAACCGGCCATTTTCATCCTTGTAAAAGATAGGAATAGGAATAAGGTCAATCAGGGTTTCCAAAAGGTTGATCTGGACTTCCTCAACAGACTGGTGTTCGATAATCTCCCTGAAGGTTTGGCGTTTCCTGACAAGAAAGGCCAGTCCCAGAAGCGAGCCCTGAAGTCCAAAAAATAACAGCCAAATTTTTCCGAGCTGACCCGGATCAGGCGTCAAGAAACCCGGGACAGGCACCCAGGCGTGCCCCTTTCCCAGCAGCAAAGCCACGTTGCTGGCGTCCAAAAATCCCGTCAGAACCAACGTCCAACCCCAAGGCAGTGTGAAGGTTGCCAGAAGGGGCAACAAAAGGCACCAGGCCCACCAGCCGATCGCGCTTCCCCAGAAAGCAAAGGCCAAGGTCGCCAGCCAACCCAGAGCGATCAGAGCCGTAGCGGCCTTTTTGAGGGACCAGCGGTCGATCCGAAGTCCCCATAAAGTTCCCAGAAGGAACAGCACCACCAGGTGCGTCGACCAAGAAGAGGTCTTGCCTAAAAACAAGGCTGCCAACGATAGAACAGCCTCGATATAGAGCAAAACGGCGAGGATTCGCAGGAGAAAGGACTGGGGACGGGTATCGGTGAGGAGGCTCGTCATGGCAACAAGATAGGCCATGTTGAACTTTCTTGCAAATTCTTTTTCTGGCCTCTAAAATAGCGCATGCAGAAAAACCGTGTCGAAAGTGATTCGATGGGAACAATCGAGGTTGAAGACGCCCGCTATTGGGGAGCCCAGACCGAAAGAGCCCGCCTCAATTTCCAGGTTTCCCCATACAAGGCCCCGACGCCCTTTTTGCGCGTTCTTTGCCGGTTAAAAGGCGCCGCCGCCGAAGTGAAC
>JABEVL010000185.1 GCA_013043995.1 Spirochaetales bacterium
CTTAGTTTCGAAAACTCGCTTTCGGCCCGTAGCCTGGCCCGTTGGGAAGCCCTGTTAAACGCGGGCTTTCTTGTGGATATCTTGCAAAACGAACGCCTCGTCAGCCATTTTCACCCGATCTGGGACCTTAAGTCCCAAACTCTTTTTGCTCACGAGTGCCTGATCCGTGGCCAGGATGCACAAGGGAACCTGGTCTCGCCAGGACGGCTTTTCTCGACAGCCGCGCAGACCGAGATGACCTTCAACCTGGACCGCCAAGCCCGGCAAACGGCCCTCAAAACAGCTTCAACCCTTGAAGCGTCCACCAAGCTCTTCATCAACTTCGTGCCAACAGCGATTTACGACCCGGTCTTTTGTCTGGAAAGCACGGTTGCGCTGGCCCGTCAGCTGGGAATAGCCCCGGCACAGATCGTTTTCGAGGTGATCGAGACGGAAGAGGTCGAAGACTGGAAACACCTGGACGAAATTCTCCTTTTTTATAGAAAGGCGGGATTTCTGATCGCTTTGGACGACGTCGGGAGCGGCTACTCGTCCCTGAACCGCCTGGTTCAGGTTCGGCCCGACATCATCAAGGTCGACATCGCCATCGTCCGCGGTATCGACAGGGACTCGATCAAACAGTCGGTTTTTCGTGCCCTGATGCAGATCTGCCGAGAAAGCGGCATCAAACTTCTGGCCGAAGGGATTGAAACGCCCTCGGAACTCGCCTACGTGCGGGACGAGGGGGCCGACCTGGCCCAGGGGTTTCTGTGGGGTCCTCCGGTTCCTGAATTGGCCCTCAACAGTTTTGGCGAACATTCCCGCAGAGTCGGCCCTTGATTCTTAGCCGAGTTGTTTTTACTTTAGATTTATTCTAGTGGCAGAGTTGCCCAAGGAGTTTGTATGGAAATCGTCAGTTTTGAAACGCAGGACTTAGCCAACGTCCTGGCCAAGATGGGGGATAAGGCCGTCGACAATCTGGCCTTCGGTGCCGTCAAGGTTGATGCGGCCGGCAAGATCCTCCAGTACAACGTTGCCGAAGGTGACATCACAGGGCGTGACCCCAAGGCCGTGCTGGGAAAAAATTTCTTTACCGAAGTCGCCCCCTGCACCAACCGTCCCGAGTTTCAAGGAAAATTCAAGGAAGGCGTCTCCAGCGGGAACCTCAACACGCTTTTTGAGTACGTTTTTGACTACAACATGAAACCGACCAAGGTGAAGGTTCACATGATGAAGGCCGTGGCCGGGGAAGGGTACTTCATCTTTGTTAAACGGATCTAAACCTGGGGACACCGACCTGGACGGCTACCTTCGTTACGTCAAGGACTTTCTCGCTTGGGAACTTCGGCGTTTGCGTCCGGGTTGGGCGGCTCCCCCCTGGGAGCCGGACCAGCAGCTGAACAGGGCGCCGTTTTTCCTCGACTCCCTGGAGCTCGTGGAGCTGGCTGGTTTGCTCGCCGACAGGTTCCACGTCCGGGCCACGGGCGCTGAAGACTACTTTTTGGCGCGAAGAACCCCCAAGGACTGGGCGGAGCTTTTAAAGTACACCCGGGATCAAAAGGTTCCCGATATCAGTTTTGCCAGCTCCGGGTCGACGGGTTCACCCCGCCTTTTGACCCATTCCTGGGAAAACCTCGTCCGCGAGGCGAGTTTCTTTGCCCAGCAAATCCAGGGGCGTACCCGGGTGGTAAAAACGGTTCCCTCTCACCACATCTACGGTTTTCTGTTCACCTGGCTGCTCCCTGAAAGTTCTGGCCTCGACGTGGCCGAACAGAGCCCCGAGGCCCCCGATTGGAAGCCCGGCGACTTGGTGGTCACCGTGCCGTTTCTTTTGGGACTCTGGCTGGAACGCCGCCTGACCATCCCCGACGATGTTGTTTTTACACTTTCGACGGCGCCTTTCCCCCCTGAATTGGCCCAGTCTCTGCTCGATGCGGGCGGGCACTACTACGAGATTTTCGGTTCGTCTGAGACCGCGGGGATCGGTTGGAGAACGCGGCCTTCACGGCCCTTTGAACTCTTGCCCTGGTGGAAAGTCTTCCCCGGCGACTCCGAAAGAGCACCCTTTTTGCAACAAGGCGAAGCCACTGTTTATGAGTTTCCCGACGAGGTCGAATTTCCCGAGCCGGGGTTTGTTTTCCCCAGGGGCCGCCGCGACGGGGCCGTTCAGGTGGGTGGGGTCAACGTCTTTCCTGCACGGGTCAAAGCCGTGCTCGAAAAACACACCGAGGTCGCCCAGGCTGCCGTCAGACCGGCAAAAGACGGCACTTCGGCGCGGATGAAAGCGTTTATTGTCCCCCGGAATCCGCAGGACTTCGACCAAAATGCTCTTGAAACGTCGCTCAGAGATTGGGCGGCCCAGCACCTGAGTGCCCCCGAGAGGCCCACGAGCTACACCTTCGGGTACGCCTTGCCGCGTTCGCCCCTGGGAAAAGACGCCGACTGGTAGACCGGCCCGGGACCGTGTTTTGTTGCACACCCGCGTTTTTATGGCTATGATAGGCTCTCATGAAAAAGCGCCGTCTGGTCACCTCCGCCCTTCCCTACGTCAACAACATTCCCCACCTCGGCAACCTGATTCAGGTCCTTTCTGCCGATGTATTTTCCAGGTACTGCCGCTCGGCAGGCTTTGAAACCCTTTACGTTTGCGGGACCGACGAGTATGGAACCGCCACCGAGACCAAGGCTCTGGAGGAGGGCGTAACCCCTCAGCAACTTTGCGACAGATTTCACACCATCCACCGCGATATTTATTCCTGGTTCGGCATCGACTTTGACACCTTTGGACGTACCAGTTCCCGCGAACAAACCGAGGTCACGCAGAGCATCTTTCTGGACCTCGACAAAAACGGTTTTATCCTCGAACAAACCATCGAACAGCTCTACCTTGAATCCAAAGACATGTTTTTGGCCGATCGGTTTGTTCGGGGTGAATGCCCCTCCTGCGGGTACAAGGAAGCCCGCGGCGATCAGTGCGAAAACTGCGGCAAACTCCTGGAACCTACTGAACTCAAAGAGCCTTGGACCCCGCTGGCCCCCGGGGAAAAACTCCAGATCCGTCCCACCAGACACCTGTACATCGACCTGCCCCGTCTCAAGGACCGCCTTGAAGCCTGGATCGCCACCGCTCAAACCCATTGGGCCCGCAACGCCGTCAAAATGACCGAGGCCTGGATCCGCGACGGTCTCAAGCCCCGGGCGATCACCCGCGACCTCAAGTGGGGCATCCCTGTCCCCAAGGACGGGTTCCGCAACAAGGTTTTCTACGTCTGGTTCGACGCTCCCATCGGGTACATTTCGATGACGGCAGCCCTCACCCCCGACTGGAAAAGCTGGTGGCAGAATCCCGACAACGTCGAATTGTTTCAATTCATCGGAAAAGACAACATCCCCTTTCATACTGTTGTTTTTCCCAGCTCCCTGCTCGGCTCGGGACGCCCCTGGACGATGCTCCACACGATGAGCTCCACCGAGTACCTCAACTACGAAGCCGGCAAGTTCTCCAAGTCGGCGGGTGTGGGGGTTTTCGGCAGCGATGCGCTGGCCACGGGAATTCCTGCTGACGTCTGGCGTTTCTATCTTTTCTACAACCGTCCCGAAAAAAGCGACACCCTGTTCACCTGGAAAGATTTTCAGGAGCGCGTCAACTCTGACCTGATCGGGAACCTCGCCAACCTCGTCCACCGCACCCTGACTTTTTGCCAAAAAAACTGGGGGGACGCCGTGCCCGAAGGGCCCAGCGAGGAAGCTTTCTGGACAACTATCCGCAACGGTGAGGCCGCCATCCGCGCCAGTTTTGAGCGGGCAGAACTCCGCGA
>JABEVL010000186.1 GCA_013043995.1 Spirochaetales bacterium
AGCCTCCGGAAATACGTTGGGAAGAAAAACCCTACGAACCCGCTCCCCCCCCCCAGGAGCCCGGCGAACTTCTGTCCAGCGAATGGCCCGAACCCTTGGACCTTCCCGCACCTGAAAGCAACGGCGACGTCGAAGAACTTGATCCTCTCGACGAAGTTAAACTCCCGCCCTTACTTGATTCAGCCCCCGACCAAGTCGGGAAATTACTCGAGTACCTTGGAGACCTTTCCCAATATCTTCCCCCCGTCTTGAAAGAAAGACTCTTCGCGGACGACCTCCCCTTGAAAATGGAGAAACTTCGCCTTACTCTTGCACAAGGAGATCAAGGTCCCCCGGAGACACCCCCTGATCCCCCCGAAAAGGTTTCGTTCTGGCCTGTCAAAGGAGAAGCTCCCGCCGTGACCAAGGAAAAACTCAAGAAAATCATGACAAAATTAAAAGGCAAACTGGAACAATGAAAGGTCCCGAGCTGAGACAAGCCCTGTCCAACTACATCGACAAAATGCCTCCCCTGCCCACGAGCATCGGTAAAATTCTGGAAATCTGCCAGAGTCCCAACGCCCAACCCGCCGACCTCAACAAGGTCATATCGCTCGACCCTGTTCTTTTAGCGCGGGTGATGAAGCTTATCAATTCTGCCTATTACGGGCTAAGCCAGGAGGTGACCAGCCTCGTGCGCGCCATCATCATGCTCGGGCTCAACACCGTTAAAAACCTTGCCCTGAGCACGGCCGTTCTGGGATCGATCAACGCCGAAAGGTCCAAGGACGCGGCCCTCAACCTGGAAGGTTTCTGGTTGCATTCCATCTGCGTTGGAGTTACAGCTAAGCTGATCGCCAAAAAGCGTTCGGTTTCTCCCCTCGACCTGGAGAACTATTTTTTTTGCGGCCTTCTTCACGACATCGGCAAGATCCCCTTAAACAACCGTGCCCCCGGCGATTATTTGGCGGCGCTCCGCATGTGCACGGTCGACCGCGTTCCTCTTTACCGAGCCGAACAAACGGCACTGGAGCTGACGCACTGCGAGTCGGGCGCTCTCATTATCTCGGCCTGGAAACTCAGCGAGGAGATCCTCGACGTCGTCAGTTGGCATCATGACACCGTGGGCTACAAAGGCCCCAACGGCGACCTTGTCCAGACAGTCGCTGTGGCCGACTACTTTGCCAACATCATGGAAATCGGGTTTTCAGGGAACCGTTTCCCGGTTAAACCTCCGTCCGAGGTGTTTCGCCAAATGGGTCTGGACTGGCAGGCAATCGAAGATCTCGAACCCTTGGTACGCCAGGAAATTGAAAAGGCCAAGGTTTTTCTTAAGTTGACGGGTTCTTGAGATGAAGGCAAAACTCTGGGGCGTCCGCGGGTCGATCCCCTGTCCGGGACCGCAAACCGTCAAATACGGCGGGAACACCCTTTGTCTTGAGCTGTCTTGGGGGACTGAGGACGAATACTCCCTGATCGTTGACGCCGGGTCAGGGATCAGATCCCTCGGGAACACTTGGATGAAGACAAGGTTTCCTAAGGGTCCCATCAAAACGCGGATATTCTTTTCCCACACCCACTGGGACCACATCTTGGGGTTTCCCTTTTTTACCCCCATTTTCATCCCCACCTCAGAAATTGAAGTCTTCGGTCCCGTGACCTTTGAGGAGGACTCCCTCGACCTTGTGATCGGAGGACAGCTCCAGTACAGGTACTTTCCTGTGACCATGGCTGAACTTTCGGCCCAAATGACCTATCACCGGCTTCAAGAGACGACGATGAACCTGGAGCTCGGGCTGAATATCCGCACCAAGTACCTCAACCATCCCATCACGTGCCTGGGCTACCGCTTTGAACACGAGGGAAAGGTTGTCGTCACCCTGTTTGACCACGAGCCCTACCGGAACCTCTTCATCACCGACCCCTCCCATCCTGATTTTGACCGTGAAGTGTTTGAGGAAGGCGAAAAAGCGGCAGAAGAAGAGAACCAAAAGATCCAGGAATTCATGCACAACGCCGACGTTGTCTTTCACGATGCCCAATACACAGAAAAAGAATACCGTAAGAACCGCACGGGTTGGGGTCATACTTCGATAGAGACTGCGATCAATAACGCCCATCGGGCGGGAGTCAAAACTCTGGTTCTCCTCCACCACGACCCCGAACGGACCGACGAGGAAATTGACAATTTTGACAGGATCTACTCCCCTCTCGTCCAAAAAAAATCGGGGATGAAACTGGTGTTCGCTCAAGAAGGCATGGTATTCTAGTTTCATGCCTTCCCCGAGTGATCAGGACGAAACCGGCGAACATTCAGCACGCAGACGGGCTTCCCGCTTTGTCCCCGCCAGCCCGGCTTACAGGGTTGTCCGCCCCGCCAATCCCCGTGAAAAACAGCTCCCCCGCATGCGCTGGATCGAACGCGTCAAAACCGACTTTTATTGCGCCAAACCCGAAGTCCGCGTCAAAACTTTTTCTCAGGCTCTGCAGTCTTTAGCAGCCCTTTTCCGGATCGTCCCCGACAGCGTCAATCCCCAGTTTCTCATCGACAGCGACCGCTTCCTTTTTCGCGATGTCGAGACTCTTGTTCTGGCCGTTCGAGGTTTGGCCTCAAAAAACTTCAAGAACGCGCACCAGAACCTGCGCAGGATTCCCCTCTACCACCAGATTATTCTCATTCTCCGTGACTGGGACATCGAGGCCGTCAACCGTGAACTCACCATGCTGCAGCGGGAGCCCCGCGGACGAAGCTTTGCTGACCTTGAAACCCTGGTTCGCTTGCTCCTGCAGCCTCTGTTCCGCCTTTCTCGTCTGAGCCCCTACGTGCACGTCCTGCCGGCGATTACCAAGATGTACGAGCTGGCTCGGCTTTATCTTGTCGCGAAAGCCGAGCGAGAGAGGTTGACGGTTTTTTACTCGGTGGCGCGTGAATCTCTCCCCCAGGTCTTTACCCGCCTGCGCCAGCGGCTTCATCCCATCTTGTTGAAGCTCCTGAGCGACCACTTCGTCGATGCGGACGTTTTTTACCTCGAATACTCCAAGGAACTTTTGGACCTCTTGGGACTGACCGAAAAGGATCTCGTGTCCGAGGCCCAGGAACGCGAGACTCACCCCGCCGAAACTCCCCGTGAAAAAACCGCAGAACCTGCCCAGGATACGAAATCCAGACCGTCAAAACTCGCGCTTCAAGGATTTTCTCTTCTTGAGCAGTTCTTCCCTCGGGCAGGCTGGTCCGACCTTGAGAGCCTTCCCGACCTGTTTGCCTATTACCAGCCTATTTTCGACTACCCGAAAGGTTCGGAACTAATCCCTGTTGACGATCCCCTTCACTGCATTCAGCCCCTTTCCGAAATCCTCCAGCAGCTGTTTTTTGGCTTTCAGTCCATTCAATGGGGAACGACCAAAAATAGCGCAGGAGAGGTTCTCAACCTTCAAGAAGAGATTGAAAAGAAG
>JABEVL010000020.1 GCA_013043995.1 Spirochaetales bacterium
CAGGGGTAGTACTTGTCGCCGTTCTGATCGATCACGAGTTGACGGGCCCTGTCCAGGCGGGCTGTGTATGCGGCCTTGCGGGCGGCGTCGGCTTCTTCACGGGCCGAATTGGCGTCTGTAACTGAGTTGGTCAGCAAGGACCTGGCTTGGGCAGGATTGGTAGAGGCGTCAGTTTTGGCCTGGGCGAGTTCGGAACGGGCGCGGGCCAAAAGCGTCGGACTGTACCGTTCGGCGTGGGCGGCGACAGCTTCGTCGATAGCCTTTTGAGCCGGGGCAAAATCAGCGTCGGTCAAGGCATTGGGAACCGTTTGGGCGGCAACGGGTGTTTGAGGAGCTTTAACAGCAGCAGGTGCGGTCGCTGCCGGTTTTGCAGGGGGTGCTGACGGGCAACCCGTGAGCAAAAAAATCAGGGCGATGGCAAGAATGGAAAGGGCCGACTTCATGATATGGTACACCTCCTAGGACGTACCTATTTTATAGGGAAAGGTAAATAAAATCTAGAAAAAAGGACGATTTGCACGTAAGCTGTCCAAAAGAGGTGTTTTATGCCGTGGATTTTTAGGATTTTCCTGGGCGTGATGGGATTGGTGGGGGTGACGCTGGCGGGGGCGGACCCCGTGGCCACTATTACTTACCTGGACGGAGACGTTTCGCTGATACGCGATGGCCAAACGATTCCGTCCTACGCCATTCAGGAAGGCTTTGGGATTGAAGACTACGATACCATCACGACAGGCGATCAGAGTCACGTTGAAATTTCCTTTAACCCGGCAACGGGAATTGCAGGAACCCTCAAAATGGGCTCGGGTTCGACAATTTGGATTGAACTTTCAGCTTTGCTCCAGCAACAAACCGCAGGTATCAACCTTCTTGTGGGGTCTTTGCAGGTCAAAGTCGACAAGATGTTCGGCAAGGCGGGCTTTCAGGTCCGCACGGACGCGGCGGTCATGGGCGTTCGGGGGACTCAGTTCCACGTCGACTCTTCACCGCAGGGAGATTTTCTGGTCGCAACCCTCGAAGGGCGCGTCGAATGCTCCAGCAACGGGCGGACTCTTTTTGCGGTGCCCGGATCCGTCGTCGAGGTCCTTCCCGAAGAGCAGCTTTTTCACTCCGTACCCGTTGACGTTGCCACCGTCGACTCCTTTGAAAAATCCTGGTACAAGCAACGCGTCGCGGCCTTGAAAGCCAATGCCCCTCAGGCCTTTGTCGAGTTTGCCCGGCGTTACCAGCAGGAAATGAGCCAGCTCTCACGGGCCGAAGAACGGATTAAAAATGACGCGGGTTCCGTCCTTTCTCTCTGGAAAAAACAAGACGCTACAGGAAACCTCAGTGCGGGTCCCGACTTGCTGATCGAGAAAAACACGGTCATCGGTCCCCTTCTGCAGGCCAAAACGCCGATGTTTTTTCTCGAAAGACTCAACTACCGCCTGAAAGAGATGAAATCTTACCTCAAAGAGGGGGCATTATCGGCGACAGTGGAACTTTCATCGGGTTATACTGCCAAGGACTTTTTCCGGCAATGGGACCAAGACCAGGCCTCCCTGCTGGCCTGGATGTCCGATTACAGGTATGACATGAAGCTTTTTGCTGAAAGAAACAACGGAAGTTTTCCTACGGATTTCACTTCTCAGCCCGAGTTCACAAGAAGTTCAGATTTTTTTAATTGAGGCAGCTCTTTGATTGAGTTCATCAGGTCCCTGACCGACTGGTACTTCAACAACCTGAACTACGTCACGATATTTTTGTTGATGGTTCTGGAATCGACGTTTCTACCGTTGCCTTCCGAATTTATTCTCCCTCCCGCGGCGTTCAAGGCCGCGGCGGGTTCCGACTTGAACATCGTTCTGGTGATTCTTGTGGGGACGATGGGGAGCATGGTGGGCGCCAGCATCAACTACTTTTTGGCAGCGGGGCTGGGGCGTCCGGCCGTTCACGCCCTGTCCAGAACTCGCCTTGCCCACATGCTGTTCGTCCATGAACGCTCGGTCGTGCACGCTGAAAACTTTTTTAACCGCTACGGCCGGAGTGCGACGTTTTTTGGCCGCCTGATTCCGGCGGTCCGCCACCTGCTTTCTATCGCGGCTGGCCTGGCTCGTATGCCCCTGGGTCGGTTTTGGCTCTACACGGCCCTGGGAGCCGGGTTGTGGGCCGCGGTTCTGGGATCGCTGAGCTACTCGTTGGTCTTGATCTACGGGACCAAAAATGTCCAAGATGTCTTTGATCGCTATTTCAAGGAGATTTCGTGGGGGCTCGTTGCTCTGGGCCTCGTGCTTGTGGCCGTGCTCGTTTGGCGGCTTTGGAAAGGAAAACAAAATGTTATCACTCCGTCCGATGGAAGTGCTCCGCCGAATCCTTGACTCGAAGGACGAGCCTCTGCACGCCTTGTTGCCCCTGGGACTTTTAATTTCAGCCGGGGCCACGCTTCTTTTTTTACCTTTGGACCTCTTGGCAGGGGATCGCCGCTGGAGCTTTCATACCTCGGTCAACCTGATTTTTGTGGCCATCTACCTGTTGGGCTGGTGGCATACCCGGCGCCGCTGGAGTTATCTTGTGGCTTTGGGGCTGTGCCTCGTGACGACTCTCCAGATCTTTTTTTCGATTCACGGCCACACGGGGCCCCGGCTCGGCTTGCAGATGTTTTTCCTTTTATTCGCTTTTCTTCCCTTTCTTTTACTTCCGAGAAGCCAATGGCCCCTGATGGTTCTTTTGAGCTGTTTCAACGTTCTGGTTTTTGTGTGGACCCATTTCGGCCTCGATCCTTCTGCTTTTCCCGTTTACGAGGATTGGATCCCTCGTGTGGTTCCCATCCTGACGACGTTGGCGAGCTTTCTGATCTTTATTGTTCTTGTGGTGTACTTTCAGATTTTGGCCCTGCGGAGGGAAAAAGCCTTTTTAGAGGCCAAACGCACCCAGGATTATTTGTTTTCGCTGGTGGGACACGACCTCCGGGGCCCCGTGGGGGGATTAAAAGAGGGCCTGGCTTTTCTGGAAAAGAATGCTTCCACGATGGAGCCCCTGGAGTTTCAGAGTTTTTTGCATTCCTTGCGCCTAACGGGCGAAAATGTCTACTCTCTTTTAGAGAACCTCCTGCTGTGGGCGTCCCAGACGCAAGGCCGGATTTCCTTCCATCCCGTCGCCCAAGAATGGCGGGACCTGGTTTCTCAGGCTGTCTTTTTGTGGCAAGATGAAGCCAAACGCCGGGGCGTTGAAATCCTTGTGGAAGTTCCTGCCGGCACCATCGCCGTGTGCGACACGGAAATGATGAGCACGGTCTTGCGCAATCTTTTGTCGAACGCCATCAAGTTCTCGCCTCCGGGGTCGCAAATTTTTTTACGTACCCAGGTGGTGGACAAGAAATTGAGGTGCGTGCTCTCCGATCAGGGGATCGGAATGGATGAAGCGACCCGCGCCAGCCTCTTTGACGAGGCGCAACGACCGCGCCGCCTGGGCGTCAGGGGCGAACGGGGGACCGGACTGGGGTTGCTTTTGGTGAAGGAATTTGTGAAGCGGCACAGGGGCACGATCACTGTCGAGAGCGAAGTTGGAAAAGGAACGAGCTTCACGCTGGAGCTTCCCGCCTGAGGAGGCCTCATTTGTCCGAAACCGCTAATTTTGAAAAGCTTTCCCCCTTGCTGATTCTGGATGAGCTTTCTGCCCAGTACGGCTTGGAGTGTCAACCGCTTTTAACTCCCTTCAACAGCTACGTGAATCGGGTTTTTGGCGTCAAGGATTCCGACTCGCGTTCGTGGATCGTCAAGTTTTACCGCCCGGGACGCTGGAGTGAACAGACCCTCCACGAGGAACACCTCTTTTTAATGGAAGCCGGTGAGGCGGACCTGCCCGTTGTTCAACCCCTGGTCAACCGTGAAGGCAACACGCTGAGCCGTTCTGGAGAGTTCTTTTGGGCTGTTTTTGAACAGAAGGGCGGCAGGACTTTTGAAGGAGAATCGCTCGAAGACCTGAGACGTTTGGGAAACCTTGTAGGCCGGCTGCATACGGCGGCGGCCCGGCGAGGGTGCCCGCACCGGCTGGTTTTAACCCCGCAAGGCTGCGGCGACACCTTTGCTGACGAGCTGTGGGACGCCGGCGTCGTCCATCCTGATTTCAGGACGGAATTTTTTGACGTGATCGACACGGCCTTGAACAGGATGGAACCCCTTTTCACGGACAAAACGCTCCTGCACAGGCTGCACGGCGACCTCCACCGGGGCAACGTTCTGGAACGGGGCGAGGAAGGTCTTTTGCTGATGGATTTTGACGATATGCTTTTGGGGCCTCCGGTGCAGGACCTTTGGATGTTTCTTCCCGACCGGGTCGAGAACTGTCCGGAACAGGTGACGGCGCTGGAAGAAGGCTACGCGGTTTGGCGGCCCTTCGACAGGAGTTGGTGGAAGTTGGTCGAACCTTTGAGGTTTCTGCGCAACCTCTACTTTTTGACCTGGTGTTCAAGACAACGCAGCGACAAGGGGTTTTATACCCAGTTTCCCGATTGGGGGAGCCGCGCCTTCTGGATTAAAGAACTGGAAGACCTCAAGGAACAGTTCAAGCACCTCTAGTTTCGGTTTCTTGCTTAGAGCGGCATTTTGAGGTAGTTTTTAGGCACGTTTTCTTCCTCCGAGGTTTGAATGAAGTACCTGATCGTCGGCAACGGTGCCGCAGGAACCGAGGCCGCTTTGGCCATCCGCAAGGCGGATCAAGAGTCAGGCATCGTCCTGGTCACAGAGTCCCGCTACCTGCATTATTTTCGTCCCAAGCTCGTGCATTTTCTGGCTGAAGACCAGGAACCCTCCGACCTGATCGTCTACGACGAGGAGTTTTACAACAAGCGGAAGATCTACAACATCCTGGGCCGGAAGATTCAGCGGCTCGACACGGACAGACGGGTCGCTGTGGACGACCTGGGCGCCGAACACACCTGGGACAGGCTTTTATTGGCCACGGGTTCCAAACCCTTCGTTCCTCCGATTCCCGGGGTCGAACTTGAGGGGGTTTTTACCCTCAGGAGCATCACCGACGCCCAAAAGATCAAAACTTTCAGCCGGGAAATTGACCGCGTCGTCGTGATTGGAGGCGGTCTTCTGGGGTTGGAAAACGCCTACAGCTTGTCGCAGCTGGGAATTAAGGTTGAGGTTGTCGAGTTTGCTCCCTGGCTGCTGCCGAGGCAGCTGGACGAGGGCGGCGGCAAGGTTTTGCAGAGGCTCCTTGAAGAAAAAGGCCTGGTTTTCCACCTGGGGGAGCAGGTCGAGTCCATGGTGGGCAACTCGGGCCGAGTCGGTCTGGTGCGCTTTCGTTCTGGCAAGGAAGTGGCTTGCCAGGCCGTTCTTGTCTCGGCGGGCATCCGCGGCGATATGGATTTTTTGCAAGGCTCGGGGATTGCGACGAACCGCGGGATCGTCGTCGACGACCGTCTTCAGACCAATGTCCCGGGGATCTGGGCGGCGGGCGACGTTGCCGAGCACCGGGGAACCAGCTACGGCTTGTGGACGGTCGCCCGTGAACAGGGACGGATCGCCGGTGTGAACATGGCGGGAGGCGACGAGGTCTACGAGGGAAGTCTAGTTTCGAGTCTTTTAAAAATCACGGGAATCAACGTTTTTTCGATGGGAGACGTCAAAGCCAGAGGCGCAGAAACTCTGACGGCTGAGGACGGGGCCTCGTACAAAAAGCTCGTTGTCGACGACGACAAGGCCCTGGCGGCGATGGTTGTGGGAGATAAGGCCGCGATCCAGACCGCGCAGAAGATCATGGCCGGTAAACTTGAGCCTGCTGAGTTTGAAAAGCACCTGAATCCTTGACCCCGGGTTGAATAATTTGACCACACCGCGGTCAGGAATTACAATACGCCCATGACAAGAATTTCGACTTGCCCGACCGTGCTTGAACTCTTTGAGCGGTCCTGCCAGCGTTTTACGGATCGTCCTTTTCTTTGCGTCTTCGAAAATAAGCAAAAAAGAAGCCTGACGTACGCCCAGGCCCGTGAAAGGATCACCGCGTTCGCCTTCCATTTGCGCCAGCAGGGGGTTCAGCCGGGCGACTCTGTGGCCCTAGCCGGGCGGAACTCTCCCGAATGGGCCTTGGCTTTTTTGGCAATCCTTTGGGCCGAGGCCGTCGTGGTTCCCTTGGATGCCCAACTGGGGGCTTCCGACCTGGCCCGTTTGGCAAGCCTGGGCCGTTGCCGGCTGGTGGTTCGTTCAAAAGAGCTCTCAGAACTGGACGGCCTTTTACCTGGTGTCCCTGTTTTTCCTCTCGACGCCCGGGAACTTGAAGTTCTCCCCGGTCAAGCTTTTCCCCAGTCGGTGCAAAATCCCGGCGAAACGGCGGTCATCCTTTTTACGAGCGGGACTACTGGGCATCCCAAGGGGGTGGTGTTGACGCACAGTAACCTGGTTTCTGACTGTTTGCTGGCCCAGAAGCTCCTCTCCATCAGCGAAAACGACATTTTCTACGCCCTGCTTCCCCTGCATCACGCCTACACCCTCCTTGCCGTCTTTTTAGAAGCCGTGTCGGTGGGTGCCTCGATTCTTTTTGCCGAAAAGATGGCGGTTTCGTCGGTTCTCTCGGACCTGCGCCAGGGCCAGGTGACGATGTTTTTGGCGGTTCCCCTGCTGTTCAACAAGCTCCTGGCGGGTTTGTTGAAGGCGGTCCGCGAACGCGGTTTTTTGGCTTGGGTCTGGGTGCGCTCCCTGATGCTCTTGTCGGGATGGGTGAAGAAAACGACCCGCTACAACCCCGGGAAGGTCTGGTTCCGGCCCCTTCTCGACAAGGCGGGACTGTCCCAGGTCCGTGTCTGCATTTCGGGCGGAGGCCCCCTGGCGCCGACGGTGTTTCGACGCTTCAACGAGCTGGGTTTGGATTTTGTCCAAGGCTACGGTTTGACCGAGACGTCCCCGATTCTGGCGCTGAACCCCGTGGAGCGTTACAAGGAAAAATCGGTCGGCCGCCTGATTCCGGGGGTCGAGGCCCGTCTTTTGAACGTGGACTCGCAGGGGCAGGGCGAGCTGGCGGTGCGCGGTCCCATGGTCATGAAGGGGTATTTTAACGATGCCGCGGCGACAGAGGAGGTCCTGAGCGCCGGCGGCTGGTTGCGTACCGGGGACGTGGGGCGGCTCGACGCCGAAAACTACCTTTACCTGACGGGCAGGGTCAAATCCTTGATCGTGAGCGAAGGGGGAAAAAACGTCTATCCCGAAGAGATTGAGTACGCCTTTCAGCTCTACCCCGAAGTTGAGCAGGTTTTGGTACGGGGTTGGCTTAAAAATCCGGCTCTGCACACCGAAGGCATCGAGGCGCTTCTTTATCCTAATGCCGACGCCGTCAAGGCCTGGTCGGCGGCCCGTCCCGGTGTCGACACGGAAACCCTGGTCCGCGCCGAGTTGGGTGAGCTGGTGGCCAAGGTCAACAGGGGCTTGGCCGCTTATCAAAAGATTGACAGGTTCACGGTTCTGAAAGAGCCTCTGGAGATGACGACGACTCGAAAAATCAAAAGGCCCAAACCAACGTGAGGGCTAACCTTGGTAGCCGAATTTGATCTTTTGCACCAAGCTTTGAAGCGACATTTCGATCGAGCCGACCAGGTCGGATTCTTTTCGGTAGTTGGCCGAGTGGAGGTTCTTCACCCTTCCATCTTCGACAAAACCCCAGGCCCGCGACCTCTTGTTGACCTTTTCTCTGTCGTAAACAGCAAAGGGCATACCGCCGCTCTTGGCCAGCAACGAAAAGCAGGGAACGTCGGTCATCCCGTCGCCGATAAAGATCATTTGACTGAGCGGCAGGGCCAGTTCGCGCACCTTGCGGTTGACCTCAAAGGGTTTGTTGGCAAACTCTGGTCCCACCTGACCCTTGGAGATCTGAAAAAGGTAGCGTGTTTTGTCGGTGAAACTCACCACTTTCTTGGGGAATAAGATACCGCCGTCGGGTCCATAGTGAAAATCAGAGGCAAAGATGTCTGCAAACTCCCCGGCAATCGGGGTGGCCCGGATCAGGTCTCCTAAACCGCTGGAAATGACGTAAAACTCCAGGCGAAAAGTGCTGTCGAGGCCGGCAAGAAACGTCCGTAAGTGGGCAAAAAGTTCGGGAACCCCCGGATAAAAGCGGACCCGGGGGGCAAACTCGCGGAGTTTCTGCTGGGTGATCAGGTTTTTGGACCCGCCTTTTTGAGAAAACTGGACCATTTGGTAAAGGTAGGCGGGCACAGGGTCCCAACCCGCCTCGATGAGTTTCTGATTTTCGACACCCCAGAACGCGGCCAGGTCCACGCCCAATTCGGCCAGAAAATCCGTCGTCGAGTCGTGGGCCAGGGTATCGTCAAAGTCAAAAACCACGGCCAGATTTTTGTTCACTTTTCTGTCCCGGGGGAGGGGGTTTCCAGGAGACGTACCATGGTTTCTGCGGCGAGCCGCAAGGCCCGGACCGGGTGTTTGGCCCCAATGAAACCCGCCTCAAACTGAGCCGGGGCGATCGAGATTCCCGACTCCAGCAGACCGTGAAACCAGCGGGCGTAGGCCTGGGTGTCGCTTTTTTGGGCGTCTGCAAAGTTTTGGATCGGTCCGGGCGCAAAAAAGAGGGTAAAAAGGCCCCGAAGGCGGTTAAGGGTGTGCCGAGCCGGGTCGAGGTGGGGCAAAAGCAGGTCAAAAAAACGTTCGGCCTTGTCGGTGATCATCTCGTAAAACCCTGGCTTGGCGAGTTCTTTCAGCACGGCGTACCCGCTGGCCATGGCCAGCGGGTTCCCCGAAAGGGTTCCGGCCTGGTAGACCGGGCCGAGCGGGGCGACCTGGCTCAGAAGTTCTTTTTTTCCGCCGTAGGCGCCCACGGGAAGGCCGCCGCCGATGATTTTGCCGAGAATCGTCAGATCGGGTTCCACGCCAAAAAGTTGAGACGCCCCGCCGTAGGTGAGCCGAAAGCCCGTGATGACCTCGTCAAAAATCAGCAGAGCGCCGTGCTCACGGCTCAGGGAACGCAGACCTTCCAGAAAGCGGGGCTGAGGAAGGACGAGTCCCATGTTGGCCGCAACGGGCTCGACGATGATTGCCGCAAATTTTCCGGGGTGAGCCGCCAGGGCTGAACGGACGGCCTCGAGGTCGTTGTAAGGAACGCTCACCGTCGCACCCGTGACGGCTTCGGGCACTCCCGCCGAGGCCGGCTGGTTGAGGGTGGCCAGGCCTGAGCCCGCCGACACGAGCAGGCTGTCGGCGTGACCGTGGTAACCTCCGTCAAATTTTAAGATCATGGAACGGTTGGTCGCTGCTCGGGCCAGACGCAGGGCACTCATCACGGCCTCGGTTCCCGAACTCACGAACCTCAGGCGTTCGATGGAGGGGAAGGCGTCCCGAATCGCTGTTCCCAGACGATTTTCTTCCAAGGTCGGCGCTCCGACGCTCGTCAGACGCTGTGCTTGACGGCGCAGGGCCCGGACCACTCCCGGCGGAGAGTGGCCCAGAATATGCGCTCCCCAGCTCTGCACAAAATCGAGGTACCTGCGGCCGTCAAGGTCCTCGAGGTAGGCTCCTTTTCCGCGCGAAAAAAATAGAGGGCTGCCCGAGACGGCCGCGAAACTCCTGACAGGAGAGTTGACCCCGCCGGGAAAAAGTTCAAGGGCGTGCTGAAAAGCTTCTTGAGATCTTGAAAATGAAGGGTTGTGCGGCATAAAAACTCCTCGGACTATGTCACAAACGCGGCGCTCGGGCGTTTATTTTTATAGCTTGTCATGTTCCCGTTTTTTGAACGTTTTGGCTAGCCGTTGGCTAAGCCCTTGACAGGAGAAGGCTGGCGGGATTAGGTGGAGTCATGAGTACTGAAATGGACATCGTTGACCTTCGTGAGCGGGGAAAGACCAAAGACGGAACCCCCCTTTTTTCAAATCGGCGCCTTTATGTTCAATTTCTGGCGTTTGGCGACTGCCGCGACCCGGAACCTCTTGCGCAAGCCCTTGAAGCTTTTCGCCAGCCCGGTGCCCTCTACCTGGACTTGAATGACCCCTGGGGGGTGGGCCTGGTTCTTTTTCATGAAGATCCTGAGTTTTTTACGGGTGAAGTCCGACGGTTTCTGAACGAAAGCCCGTTTGGCGACCTGACTTTTCAGCCTGAATTGGCCATGTTCGGCCGGAGCTATTCTATCGGTTATGAATGGGACTTGGACGAGGTTCTGCTCCAACGTCCGGCCTCCCGAATCCTCGACCCTGGCTACCCCTGGGCGGTTTGGTACCCAGTGCGCCGCACCAAGGCTTTTGAGGCTCTGCCCGAACCCGAGAAACACGACGTTTTGATGGACCACGGCAATATCGGCAAGCTTTTTGGCAAGGCGGGCATCGCCCAAGATATCCGCCTGTCCTGTCACGGTATGGACAGGAACGACAACGATTTTATCATCGGCGTTGTGGCAAAGGAGCTGGTGGGAGCTTCGGCGGTCGTTCAGGCGATGCGCAAGAGTCTCCAAACCATGCACCACCTGGATAACCTGGGACCTTTTTTTACGGGCCGGGTTTTTCGTCAATTTCCAGCACAAAAGGAAAAACGGTAGACCCCATGCAAACCAAAAACCAGGACATCATCAACTTGATCGAAAAGATGAGCGAACATTTCCGTCTCAATGTCGCGACGGTCTACCTGAGACCTGCTTTTTTCAGGCTGGATCTCAAGCGCGACGACTGGGATCATATCGAAAATTTGACCGAAAAAAACGCGCTCTACCGTCAGCAGGGTTACCACCTGGACGAACTTTACGGCTGGATCCTCTCTTTTGCCCGCTTTGTGAACCAGGCTCGGCGTCAAATTCTTCCCGACGCCCGGGGGATCGCTCTGGGTGCTCTGCGCGAAGCGGGGGCCGACAAAAAGATCAAAGCCGAAATGGCGGCGGCGAATTTTTCTTCCAACCTGGGTGTTTTGGGGGCGATGCTGCTGGAGCTGCTTGACCGTGTCAAAATCGAAGACGAGCTCAATGCCCAGGGTAAGCCTCCCATCTGGAAAAAAGAGGCCGCCGTGCCTGAAATTTTGGAACTTTTGGCCCCGTAGTTAGATCGCGGCCCATTTTTGGGCGGCCAGAAACGCACTGGCGATCACGGCAGGCATACCCACGCCCCGGTAACCCTGCCCGGCAAGGCTAATTTCAGGGGGGAGCAGAGCTTCTACTTCGCCCAACCGTTCAAGATGACCGACCTTGATTTGAGGAAAGGCCGTCTGCCATCGCCGGATCGCCGTGTGGAGAGGCCGTGCCGAAGCCTTGAGCCAGGGTCTGAGGGCTTCAAGGGCTGCGTCAACGACGTTGTCAGCGTCTAAAAACCCCGGATTTTTGAACCCTCCAAAAAAAGCCCGGACCACCACGCGGTCTGCTCCCGACCGGTGGCCCCACTTGGACGAGCTCCATTGGAAACCGTCGATGAGTGAGCCCGAACTCTTGGTGAACAACACACCCCAGGCGTCCAGGGGGCGGTAGAAATCCTCGGCGCGCAAAGTCATGGACAGGGTCCCGATGCCGCCCGAAGGAATGTCTGACAAAAGACTTCCCGCGCGGTTCGACAAGTCCTGGACGAGTTCCGATGCGGCACGCGGAGGCAGCGCCAAAAGAACGCCGCGCACCGCGCTTCCCTGCCCCGAACCCAGGTCAAGCCAAAAGCCCTGGGGCAACTTTTGAATCGACCTCACCCTTGCCCGGGTTTGCCAGATCCCCCCGCAGGCCTGTTCCAGAGCCTCAATCAGGGTCCCCATGCCGCCGACAGGGCTGGCCAGTCCACCGCCTTCAACCGGGAGAGCCTGGGAACGCCCCAGTCCCCGCAGGACGCTTCCAGCGCTTTGTTCCAGGTCGGCGTAGTGCGGAAACGAGGCTCTGAGGCTTAAAATTTCGGGATCGGTGTTCCAAACCCCGCCCAACAGCGGTTCGGCCAAAGTTTCATACGCTTCGCGGCCAAAACGCCGGCGGATAAAACTAGCCAGGGACTCGTCGGTCACCGAGGAGGTCGGCGGACGCTTTCCCAACCAGGGTTCAAGGGCCAGGCGTAGACGCCCCAAGGGACTGAGAAGCGGCGAGGTGAAAAAACTCAGCCAATCGGTGGGTACCAGCAGGCCCAGTCCTTTGGGAAGGGGAAAGATGCCGCGTCGCGACGCGATGTAGATATTTTGAGGGAGGGGGGAGAGGGGCTGAAGAGGAACGCCTAGGGCGTCGCAGAGTTCCTTGGCCTGCGGCCGACGCAGCAGAAAACCGTCGGGCCCGTGTTCGTAGACGCTGTCCTCCCAGCGTTCGGTTTGGATCAGACCGCCCAGCCTGGCCGAGGCTTCAAAACCGACGGCGGGCACCCCGAGGCTTTTGAGTTTCCAGGCGGCGGCCAGGCCCGCCAAGCCGCCGCCCACGACGGCGACGGGCAGTTTAGACGAGGCGTCGGGCATGGACGTGCTCGACAAGGCGGGCGACGTTGTCTTCGGGGGTGGTCTGGCCCAGGCCGTGCCCGACGTTGAAAATAAAACCCGGACGGTCGGCAAGAGCGTCTAAAAGCCTGTCGGCGGCCCCTTTGAGAACCTCCCAAGGTGCCAGCAACAGCGTCGGGTCAAGGTTGCCTTGAACGGCGACACGGGGACCTAGACGCTGAGCCGCCTGCGCCGGGTCGACGCGCCAATCCAGCCCGATCACGTCGCCGCCCGCGTCCCTCAGGTCCTCGAGAAACCCTGCGGTCCCTGTTCCAAAATGAAGGACGGGCACTCCAAGCTTGGCTACGGCGCTGAGGACCTGGTGCGAGTACGGGGCAACGTAGGCGCGGTAATCCTCGGGAGAAAGCTCGCCGACCCAGCTGTCGAAAAGCTGAACGGCTTGAGCCCCGGCTTCGACCTGGGCCGTGAGGTATTCGGCGGTGAGGCGGGCGAGGCTTTCCATCAGAACCCCCCAGGCGGCAGTTTCGCGGCGCATCCAGGTTTTTGTCAGGGCCTTGTCCTTGCTGCTGCCGCCTTCGATGGCGTAGGAGGCCAGGGTAAAAGGCGCCCCCGCAAAGCCGATGAGGGGGACACCCCGCGGGGCGAGTTCCTGGCGGACTTTGCGGATGGCCTCAAAAGTGAACCCAAGGCCCTTTTTGACGTCCGGATCCTTGAGTTTTTTGAGGTCTGAAGCCTCCCTGATGGGGTTGCGGATCAGGGGGCCTTCTCCTTGGACAAACTCAAGCTGAAACCCCAGGGTTTCCAGGGGAGGCAGGATATCGGCAAAGATGATGGCCGCGTCGACGCCAAAGGCCTGGACGGGCTGGAGGGTCACTTCGGCCGCCAGCTGGGGGTCTTTGACCATCTCGAGCAGGCTGTGTCGGGAACGGAGCTGGCGGTAGGCGGCCATGTAGCGGCCGGCCTGGCGCAAAAACCACACAGGCACACGGGTGTTTTTTTTCAGACGGCAGGCGTTCAGGAAGGGGGAATTTTCAAAAGTGGCTGGGTTCATGGGTTCTCCGTTTGGGGGCGTGGTCGGGATACGTTGAGGCAGCAATCCTGGGGGCAGACGTCTTCTTTGGGGCCTCGGGAGCCCAGGGTCAGTTTGGGGCGGGAGGGGTCCAGGCGTTCTTGAACGAGGTCGGCCAGCGCCTGGATGTAGAGCGGGTGGGTCCCTACGGTGCCCACGCGTTCCAGTTTCAGGCCCAGTTCGGCGGCCCTCGACCTGGCCTCGACGTCCAGGTCGTAAAGAACCTCGACGTGGTCGGAAAGAAAGCCCAGGGGGACGATCACGACGCCCGTCCTGCCGAGGGCCTTGAGTTCCTCCAGAAC
>JABEVL010000187.1 GCA_013043995.1 Spirochaetales bacterium
CTCTGACCCCGGCGGAGGTTGGACAGGGAAACCGCCTGATCGATGTGGTGCTCGCTGCAAAAACGTTTCATGGCGAACGGCAGGTCGTTGCTGACGTTCAGGACCAGGGTGTCGGGGTGTTTCTTGATTTCATCGTTAAACCGTCGCACCGAAGCCGCGCACACTCCCGTGTCCAAACTGGGAAAAATATTCACGATTTTCTTTTTTCCAGCAAAATCCTTGAGCCGAACGTCAGAAAGGTCTTCTTGAGTGAGCAAAAAATCTGGAACTTTTTCCCCCACCCTTACGAGATTGCCGAGAGTTTCAACAGGGTTGCCTTTGAGCTTAATCTGAGCCATAAAGTCTCCTTTGAGGGTCGTTGCCCACATTGATGATTAAAATAATCAGATTTATGCCTGCCGACAACACGGCTTGTTCCTTGAAGGAGTCCTGCCTAGAATAAGGCCATGGAAATCCCCCTTCCCCTCTCAGAATACCTCAAAAAAACCAGACTCCTGCCTCGAGCCAGACCCCAACTGTTCATCGAGTCCGAACCCGGCCCCGATCTTTTTGCCCGGCTGGTGCAGTACCTGGGACAATTTTGTCCTGAAGTTTCTTTGGACTATTTTCAAGCCGAGAACACCGGAGAGGAGTGCAACCGTCTGCTGGGGCAACTCAAAGGTTTCTTTCTTCGCAAAGAGGCTTGCGGGACCGGAGTCCGGGCCTATTTTTCGACCCAACCCGCGGCTCTGAGGCTGATCCTGGGCGCAGGACCGTGTCTGGGGGACTGGAAGCGTCCCCGGTTGCCCGAAAACCCTACCTTCTGGACCCCATCGGGAAAACCTGCCTTTTTAGCGTCCACAGGCGGAAAAAACGCCCCCGGGGCTTTGATCGATACCAACGCCCTTGACCCGGAACAAAGCAGAATTCTTGGTTTCCTGGAACTGATTCGCCTGGACTACAGGGTTCTTGCGGAAGAGCAAGCTCAGTCTTGACAACGGCCGAGTTCAAAGAAGGTGCAGTCGTCGCACTGGCAATAACGGTTGTCAATCCAGTCCAAGACGGCCTCGGCTGAAAACTCGAGCATCCCGCGGGGAAAAAGCAGGTCGGCCCGCCGAAAATGGTCCTGGCCCGACTCGGTCATCACAAAAGGGACGGCCACCACGCTCATGCCGGCGGCTTTTGCGGCGGCGACCCCGTGCATCGAATCTTCAAAAACAAGAACCGCCGACGGGTGAGCCTCAAGCCGGGCTGCCGCGTGCAGAAAAAGATCGGGAGCGGGTTTGGGTCGATCGACCTGTTCAGAAGAGTACAAGTGGGTAAAATAGGACGCCAAGCCTGTGACCTCCAGGGCTTGCTTGATGACGGCGGGGCTGGAACCAGACGCCACGGCCATCGGCATACGTTCCAAGGCAAAGGCCTGGACGAGTTTACGCATTTCAGGAAATGCCTTAAGGCGACCCTTGGCTGTTTCCAGGTAGAGGGAGTCCTTCAAGCTCTGAAGCTCGTCCAAGGTCTGGGTAAGGGCGTATTTCTTTTTGATCAGTTCGCAAAAGGGACGGGTCCCCATCCCGACGCATTCGGCACGAAAGGCCTCGTCGTAGACTCCGCCGAGTTTTTCGACAAACTTCCTGTCGCTTTCAAAGTAAAGATCTTCACTGTCGACGAGGGTTCCGTCGAGGTCGAAAAGGACGGCTTCAAGTTTCACGGTTGCGCCGTTTTTTCACGTTTTTTTCTTGAGTCCTCGGCCTTGCGTGAAATTCTGTTCCAAACTGAAGATATGCCCATCGCCTTCCGGACTTCCTGGAGGGTTTGCCGGGCCTCGGCCCGCATCGCTTGAACGCCGTCCCAGATCACTTCATCGCTCCAGCCCGACTTTTGGGAAGCCTTTTCCCGGCGTTCCCGAAAAGGATCCAAAAAAGCGTTCAGGGCCTGGGCCAGCTTTTCTTTGACCTCGACGTCGCCGACCTTGCCTGTGCGGTAACGGGCTTTCAGGTCCTCAACCTCGGCTTTGTTGGGGTTGAAGATCTCGTGGTAGGCAAAAACGGGATTTCCTTCGACGGTGCCGGGGATGTCGGCGCTGACCCGGTTGGGGTCTGTGTACATCCCGCGGACCTTCTTTTCGACGGTCTTGGCGTCGTCGGACAAGAGGATCGCGTTGCCCAGGCTCTTCGACATCTTGGCCTTGCCGTCGGTTCCGACCAGGGTGGGAACGTCTCCCACCAAAACTTCGGGCACTGGAAAAACTTCACCGTAAAGAAAATTGAAACGTTTGGCGATTTCACGGGCAACTTCGACGTGCGATTCGTTGTCCTTTCCGACGGGAACCAGGTGGGCCCTGGGAAGTAGAATATCGGCGGCCTGAAGAACCGGATAACCCAAAAGCCCCAGGGGCATTTCTTCGATGCCGGCGTTTTGGGCCATGTCTTTCAGACTGGGCACTCGTTGAAGCCGGGGAACCGTCACCAGCATTTCAAAGTACAGGTCGAGTTCAAAGATTTCAGGAACGGCCGATTGAAGGTAGATGGTCGACTTGGCAGGATCGATCCCGCAGGAGAGGTAGTCCAGAGTGATCGCCCGGGCGTTGTCGGCGATCGCCTCGATATCGTTTTTAGTCGGTTTGGTCGTCAGCATGTGCAGGTCGGCGATGATGAAAAAACACCTGTATTCGTCCTGAAAACGGACGCGGTTTTTTAGAGATCCCACGTAATGCCCCAGGTGGAGCTGACCCGTCGGACGATCGCCGGTCAGGATTGTTTTTCGTTCCATGAGCTGATTCTATCGGCTTGAGAAACCTTGGGCAAGCCAAGGCAAAGGGAAAACCGAGCCGAGAGGCTCACTTTCCCCAGGTGTTTTTAAGCTTCCAGAACCTTTCGGGCAACTGGGTAAAAAACCTCAGACCCAACGCCAGGCTTGCCAGCGAAATCCGCTCGTCGATACCGTGCATCCTCGTGGTGAACGCGTCCATCGTCATTTCTTTGTCAAAAAGGGTAAAGCCGTAAACCGTCGTTCCCCGGTCCCGCCAGTACCGTCCGTCGGTGACGCCGCCGATAAAAAGGTCCGAAAGCCGGGCGTCGGGGTGGGCCTCTGCAAAGAGCGATCGGATGGCCTCGTCCAGGGGGCCGTGGCTCGGCGAGAGGGTTGAGGGATGGAAATCCAGCAGTTCAAAACTCATCTGGGCAGCGAGTTCCGGGCCCAGAATTTTTTTAACGAGGTTCACGACCTCGGCTTCTTCAAAACTCGGCAAAAATCGAACATCCACCAGGAGTTCGGCGCGGTCGCAAACGATGTTGACCTTATCCCCGCCGTGAACCACGTTAGGCGAAAAGGTCGTGCGGCCTGCGGTATCGAGGAATTTGGCCATCCCAGGGTCTCGGCGCAGAACGCGTTTCATCACCCAGGGTTCGGTCCAGCGGCTCATAAGACCTAGGCGCTCTCTCATCCCCCGGGCCGCGACCTTCGCCATCGACTTCCAGGCGGCGTGCCTTGTCAGCGGAGCGCGGAAACGGCTCAAACGAAGCGCCGCTTCGGCGGCTTTGAGCAGAGCGTTGTCGGCGCCGTAGGGCATGGAGCCATGGCCGGGGCGGCCACGGGCGCTGATTTTGACCCAGGCAACGCCCTTTTCTCCCCGGTTGATAAACGCGACAGGGCCCTTGGACGAATCGGCAAAAAATCCCCCCAGCTCGGTGACCATCGCGTCGCACTTGACGTCTTCCCAGTTGTTCTCAACCAGATGGCGGGCGCCCCATTTGCCTGCGGCTTCTTCGTCCGCCAGGGCCAAAAAGGCCAGGGTTCCGGGAAAACGGCGCTGGGGCTGGTTTTTCAAAGCCTCGGCAAGACCTACGGCCTGGCACGCCGTCCAGCACAGCATGTCCACGGCGCCCCGGCCCCAAACTTGGGCGTCGCGCAGTTCGGCGGCAAAAGGGTCGCACGACCAGTCCTCGGCGTTGGCAGGGACGACGTCCAGGTGGCTCATGTAGGTCAGGCTGGGAGCCTGGTTTTCGGCCCCCGGGACCTTGACCAAAAGGTTACCCCGTCCGTTTCGGGCGTGCATGACCCGGGATTCCAAACCATAAGAGCCGAAAAACTCCCTCAAGACCGCCACGGCGCGATCTTCATTGCCCGACTGGGGCTCTCCTGTATTGACGCAAGAGCAGCGGATCAGTTCACGAAAGAGGGGCAAAAGACGGTAGCGGAAAATGGGTTTTTCCAAGTCTTCGGGGACGAGCTGAGTCATTTTTCCAGTCTAGCCGCCGGGTTTGACTCGTGCAAGCGATCCAGCCGGCACTCCTGTCGCTTGCCCGGACGATGATTTCCTTTTACAATGGCCCCATGACAGAAATTCCCGTTTGGGACGTCGAGGGACTCTACCCAGGTTTTGACTCCCCGGCTTGGACCCGCGACAAAAACGCCTTGAGCGGTACTTCAAAGCGCTTGGTGCGGCACCTCAAGCTGTTGGCCCAAGCCCAAGACACAGCGGAACGCTATCAAGTTTTGGCCGGGCTTTTACAGCTTTTCGACAAAGGTTCGGCCTTAGCCGAGCACCTGACTTCCTTTGCCTACCTGCTTTTTTCAACCAACACCCAGGACGAACGAGCCCTCAAGGAACTCAACGAGGTGGAGAAGATCACGCTGTCCTTGCGTGACGCGCAGGTTCGTTTCCGCTCCCTTTGGGGCAAGTCGGGTCTGACCCCCAACGGGTTTGTGAAAGCCCAGCCCAACCTGGCCGCCTACCGCCTGCTGCTCGAGGAGGCGGGTCTGATGGCCCGCCACCAGCTGTCCGTCGGCGAAGAAGCCCTGGCC
>JABEVL010000188.1 GCA_013043995.1 Spirochaetales bacterium
GACCAGCCGGGAGACCCCCATGGCGAAGGCCATCGTCCAGGCGCGGTAGAGCGAGGGGAGGGGGCCTGCAAGCCAACAGAAAGCCGCCAGGACAAACTGAACCAAAACAAAGCCTGCCCAACGGCTGACACGCCCCCGCAGCACAGCAGAGACGAGCAAGGCCAAAAGACTCAGGTGCATCCCTGACAGGGCCAGAACGTGGCTGGTTCCCGATTGACGGAATGCCGCCTTCTCGCCGCTTGAAAGCCTGTCCGTGTCCCCCAAAAGAAGGGCCTGGGCCAGGGCCGAAGCCGTCGGGCCCGAACGGTCCAGGGCCGCAAAAAGGCTGCTTCTTAAGTCATTTCTGAGGCTGAACCCCCAGAGCTTCCAGCCTGTCGTGCGTCCCTTTTTCCACTTCCAGACTGGCCCCTTGACCGGATCGCTGACAAGCTCTCCCTGCGCTTCAACGCTTTGACCCCAGGCGGGAGACGGCCCCTGAAACCCTGAAACAACGGCAGAAAAGTCGGTTTTGTAGACTAGGGAAGGCGTCTCGTCGCCGGTAAAGGAGGTCCAGGAGGTGATCCGCAGGAGAAAGGGCGATCTTCCCCGGGCGTCGATCGAGGCCTCGCGCTCCACGTACCCCAAGACCGTTGCTTTTCCCCAGCACCCCGAAGGCGGAATCCGGCTGGCCTCCCAGAGGGTTCGGACCGACCAAAGCGAAAAAAAGAGGCAGGCGGCCAACAGAACGTCACGGCGAAGAAAACCGAGAGGCTGTGACCACCGGGATCTTTGTAAGATCAAAAGCAGAAGGGCAAACGGAAAAGCCAGCTCATGGATCCCGAGGTAGAGCCAGGGGAGGATGAAAATGACCACGCTCGTGAATGGGTGTACCGCCGTAAAACGCCTGAGCGACTCCATATCCCTAGAAACGCCAGGCCGTGTTGACCAGCTTCAAGGGAACCCTGATTTGACTTGTTGTCAAAAAAATAATATTACTTAGCTAAGCTAAGGAGTTTCTGTGAGCGAGACGGATTCGCAACGGACAGCAGAGATCCTGCTGGAGATCGTTCCCAAGGTGAACAGCCTTTTACGGTCATTGGTCTTTGGAAGGACCCAGCAGAGTTTGAGCATCCCCTTATACCGTGTGCTCACGGTTTTGACCGACGCTGGTCCCCTTCCTATGTCAATTTTAGCCCGGCATGAAGGCGTGAAGGGTCCGACGATGAGCCGCTTCATCGATTCCTTGGCCCAAAAAAAGCTGGTTCAGAGGGGGGCTTCGCCGGCTGACCGGCGAATTATCCTCGTCCGCTTGACGGCCAAGGGGGTTGAGACCGTTGCGAGCGTGCGCCGGGAGGTCGTGCGTGAGCTCAGTTCGCTTTTGGAACCTTGGCCCGCCGGCGATCTGTCGCTCGTTGAGGCCGCCCTGGTCTTACTCCGTCAGCACCAGCTTTATCCCGGGAGGTTTTCATGAACACCTTGAAGACCCGGCAAGTTTCGCCGTGGTCGGTTCTATCTGTGACGACGATGGGCACTTTTTTGGCCAGTATTCAGTCGTCCGCCTTGGTTTTGACGCTCCCCGATGTGATGGTAGGCCTGAAAACGGACTTTTCCACCATCCTTTGGGTCCTTTTGGGCTACCTTTTGATGTCCACGGCCCTGGTTCCTTTGATCGGACGACTTTCGGACCTTTACGGACGTAAGACATTCTACCTGATCGGTTTTTTGATTTTTACCCTGGCCTCGTTGGGGGCAGGTTTTGCCCAGGCGTCCTGGCAGGGGTGGGACCTGGTGATTTGGCGTCTGGTTCAGGGCCTGGGAGCCGCCCTTCTTTTTGCCAACAGCACAGCTCTAGTCACCGATGCTTTTGGTAAAAACAAGACGGGAACGGCCTTGGGCATCAACCAGATCGCTTCGGCGGCGGGTTTTGTTCTTGGTCCCCTGGTCGGCGGTCTTTTGACGGGATTTTCCTGGAGATGGGTCTTTTGGTTCAACGTTCCTCTGGGTTTGATGGGTACCCTGTGGGCACTCAGGACCTTGCCCCGTAATGGTGGAGAACGCGAGGAGGGGCGATTTGACCTGAAGGGAACCCTTCTTTTTTTGGTTGGGTTGACCTCGTTGCTCAGCGGAATTTCCTTGCTGGCGGTCCCGGGCTTTTCCCTGGGTGCTGTCGCCGTGACCCTGAGCCTGGGCGTTGCCGGTTTGCTGCTTTTTGTCATGAGCGAGCGCCGGTCAGCCCACCCTTTTTTGCATCTGGAGCTTTTTACGGATTCACGCCTTTCCTTACCCAACCTGACCGCCGGGCTCAACGGTCTGGCACGGGGAGCCATGCTTTTTTTGCTGACGTTTTACTTGCAAGGAACCCTGGGGCTGGACCCTCTTTCGGCGGGTCTGGCGACAGCTCCCTTTGGTTTGGCGATGCTGGTCACCGGACCTTGGGCGGGCTCACTCTCGGATAAGGGCCACCCAGGGCTTTGGAGCACGGGAGGCCTGATCCTGGCTTCCTTGGGACTTTTGGGCCTATCCTTTGTGGGCGTCCATACCCCCTACTGGCTTTTGGCCCTCGAAATGGTCCTCATGGGTGCGGGAAGCGGGTTTTTCAACAGTCCCAACGTTAAGCTGATCATGAACAGGGTGAGCTCTCATCACCGTGGCATGGCGAGTGCGACGCGTATTCTGGTCGTCAACACGGGGCAGATGCTGGCATTGGCGGTCATCTTTCCCTTTGTTCTAGCCAGAATTCCTCAGGACCTCATGGCCCGGATCTTTCTTTACGGCGGCGGTTTGACCGGCCATCCCGCTGTGGCCGAAGGGATGCTGCAAGGAATCAGAACGGCTTTTTTTGCCTCGTTCATCCTGACGGTCCTGGCGGCATTGATCAGCGGTCTGACCTATCACCGCAGCCGCAAACCTCGGCCCGAAGAGGTTCCCCTGACCTGAGCAGGTCAAAAACTGAGTAAAAGAGTTTTACGGCTTCGGCCTACGGGGCCGTAAAAATGGGGTGAAGCTCGTTGACTAAGCGTTCTTCGGCGATGTGGCGAGCCAGGTACTGGAATTTGTGGCGGCATTGAGGACAGTAAAGTGCATAACCGTTGTAAAAGGAGGTTTTTTCAACTGTGCTGAGTTCGAAGGGATGCCCGCAGGCAGGGCAGTAAGCGGGCAGGTCATCAAAGAGGCTTTTCATTTTTCATTTTCCATGCCTGAGCGATCAGGTCGACGATCTGTTCCGGCTTGAGTTGAGAAACGTCCACGCTGAGGTCGGCGGGGCGCTCGGCGTCGTTGTCGATGCCGTAGAGGCTCAAGTAACGGTTGTGGTCCCGCAGGTCGCGCCGGCGCGTTTCTTCCAAAAGGGTCTGCTCCAGATCCCCCCCCTCACGCTGGTGAATGCGGCGCGCGCGAACTTCCAGAGGAGCTTCGAGCCAAACCCGCAGTTCGGCTTCTTTCCACAGCCAGATCGCCAGCCTCGAAGCCAAGACACTGGGTTGCGCATTGGCCTTCATAATCTGTCGCTCGTCGACCAGAAGGTCCCACTTGGGTTCTTTTTCGGCTTCCTTGCAGATTTGGGCAAAGGGGAGGTTTTCATCTTGCGCCAAGGAACGAAAGGTGTAATTGACGACCTGGATGCCGAGCCTTTGGGCCAGAAGAGTGCTGACCGTGGTGTTGCCGCAACCGCTTTTTCCTGACACGGCGATCCTGATGGGTCTATTCGACATTGCGCAGCTGCTCCCTAAGATTTTCAAGGGCGTCTTTCATCACGACGACCCTTTGCTGAACGTCGGACAGGGTTGTCTTGGAACCCACGGTGTTGATTTCTCTGCCGATTTCCTGGCACAGAAAATCAAGTTTTTTGCCTACGGCCCCGGGTTCGTCCATGATTTGATGAAAGGATTCCAGGTGCGATGCCAGACGGACGAGTTCCTCGTTGACGCCTGTTTTCATCAGCAAAACGGCGATCTCGGTGGCCACGCGGTTTTCGTCGACCTCGGCGGCGAGTTCGGCAAACTTGCGTTGCAGGTTTTCGCGAAAAATTCCTTCCATGTCGGCGCTTCTTTGGAGCAGGAAAAGTCGTGAAGATTCCAGAATGCCCAGCTGAATCAAAAGGTCTTGGGCAAGTCGTTCACCTTCGGTGAGCCGAGACTTCTCAAAGTCATTCAGCACTTTGGGAAGCTCGCGTACTAGGAGTTCCCAGACTTCTTCAGGCCTGTGTTTTTCTTCTTCTGTAAAGACGCCGGGACGGCCCGAAAGATCCTCAAGCCGAAGCTTGCCCGAAAGACCAAGCCTCTGACGCAGTTCCATGAGGGCGCTCTTCCAGTTTTGGGCTGCTTCCAGGTCAAGCCGGTAAGGAGTTCCCGAGGATCGTTCTTTGAGTCTTACCGTGAGTTCAATCTTGCCTCGGCTGATCCGCGACGCCAGACGTTCGCGAAGCTCGGGTTCCCAGCGGGACAAAAGTGAGGGCAACGTCAGGGAGAGGTCGAAGTAACGGTTGTTGTAGCTTTTGAGTTCGACGACGAGGGAAACATCGTTTTCGTGAACCTCGGCAAAGGCGAACCCTGTCATGCTGGTCATAGGAGGCGCTCCGCGGGACCCTGAGCGGATTTTTTCGCCAGAAAAGCTTGGCCGACTTTCCAGTTGTCGCCGGCGCCCATCGTGACCAGCAGGTCGCCTTCATGCAAGGATTCCAGGTAATAGGGCAGGGCGTCCAGAGGCTCTTCAAAGTAGCGGACGGCTCCCCGCAAAGCCCGAACCTTGTCGTACAGAAGACGGCCCGTGGTCAAGTTGTCCCAGATTTCACGGGCCGAAGCGTAGATTTTATGCAAAATCACCTCGTCGGCAGCGTCAAAACAAGCGGCAAATTCGTCAAGCAGGTTGCGGGTCCTGCTGTAGGTGTGGCTCATAAAATCGACAACCAGGCGCCGGTCAGGAAAAAATTCCCTGAGGCCCCGGAGTGTCGTCGCGATAGCCGTGGGGTGGTGGCCGTAGTCGTCCATCACGAGGATGCCGGCGATTTCGCCGACGATCTGGGAACGCCTGCGCGTACCCTTGAACTGGGCGAGGGCCTGGGCAGCGGGAGCGACTTCATTATCCAGTGGCCAACGGCCCTGCTCAGACTTAAAAAGTGAAAAAATCAGGGCCAGGGCTCCCGCGGCGTTCAGAACGTTGTGACGTCCCGGGATCGCAAGAGCAAAAGGAGTTCTCCAGCCTTGAAGCGTGAACTCGGCCATTCCTGGGCGCAGGCTCAGCTGGGTGATGCGGAAGAGGGAAGCCGCTTCAAAACCGTAGGCGATGCGTTCGACGTCGGGACGCATTTTTTCAACGGATCGAGCCAGTTCAGCGGCTCCGGCCTCGTCAGCGCAGTAAATCAGCGTCCCGCCGCGGGGTAGTTTTTGGGCGTACTCTACAAAAGCCGAGGCGATGTCGGCCTTGTCGTGAAAATAATCCGTGTGGTCAAGCTCGACGCTGGTGCATAAAATAGTCGAAGGGTGGAAATCCAAAAAATGACGCTGGTACTCGCAGGTTTCAGCGATGAACCAGCGTGAACCCAACCTGAGCGTGGCACGTTCTCCGAAGTCAGGAACGATGGAACCTGCCAGAACAGAAGCTGAAAGGCGCAAGGCCCGGGCCACGACACCCGCCATGGCCGTTGTCGTCGTTTTGCCGTGAACTCCCGAAATCCCCGCAGCACCACCTGGTTGGGTAAAGCGCGCGGAAAAGGCCCCCAAAGCCTGCGTGTAGTTCAGAAGGGGCAGGCCTCTTTCGCGGGCATGAACGAGTTCGGGATTAACCTGCGGGTTGTAAGCAGAAGAATAGATGACCATCTCGGCGTCGGTGGGAACGTGGCGGGCGTCAAAGCCTTCCGCAGGTGAAATCTGAAGCGCCGTCAGGATTTCGTCCGTGAAGAATTTTTCGGCAACGTCGCTTCCTGTAAGCCGGACACCCTGGTCGACGAGCAGCTCGGCTAAAGCGGCCATGCCCGTTCCCTTGATTCCGACCATGTGGAGTTTTGAAACGCGCTTTAAAAGCTCGACAGAGTCCATCGCTTCAACATAAACGGGAGCCAAGGACTTGGCAAGGGGGGCGAGACTCTAGGACAAAAACAGGCGTTTTCCTTTTCTTGTTTTGAGATCCTGCGTGTGTTTTTGCCGACAGGATTTTCCTTGTTGCCGACTATAACATATAGATAATTAAATATATAGTGACGTTCTTTGGAATAGGGTTTAGACTCAAGCTCAAGGAGGACTCGAGATGAGTCAAAAAAATTTCTTTGCAGACTATTTCGATCGTTTTAACAGCCTTATCAAAAGGGTTGTAAACGTCAGGGTCATTGCCGGGTTTGAGTCGTGGTCGGTTTTGATCGGACAGTGGATTCTGGTTGCGGTTCTGGTCCTGGGGGCGATTTCGAGCGTCAAGGCTTCCGGTGGTGATGCGGGGTCGATCTTCCTGGCCCTGGGCATCATGATTTTGGGCTTCATTCTGATTTTTGTTTCTGCCAAGTTTCTTGAAGGACTCAGGGGCCTGGTCGATGCGGCGCCGACGGGCTTTTCAAGCCGTGTTATTCCCGACGTACTTGGGCTTGCCCTTTCGGTTGCGGCGGTTGTTTCGGCGATCCTGATGCTGGTCAAACTCATTCAGGGCGAACTGGCGCCTTTTATCAGCATGCTCGTAGCGGCTATTTTGTTTTACGTTCTGGCCAGCGCGGTGTACGACGATGAAGCGACAAATATCCAGGTCGGCAATCAGTATTCCCCCGGTGAAGAGCTCATTTCGATTCCTCTCCTGGCTGTCAAAGCAATCTTGGTCGCCCTTCCTGTCAGTTTCGGAATCCTCTCTCTGGGGACCTTGATCTTTCAGATTTACGCCCTTGCCAGTCCAGACGGTGGGATGCTTCTGTCTTATATGAGCGTTCTTCCCGGCATGAGCTGGCTGATCTCGATGGGATCGATGGCCCTTATACCTATACTTTTGCCACTCTATTCCTACGTTGTTTTTCTCATCATCAGTTTCCTTGCAGGGATATTCCAGGGACTCCTTTCACTCAAAAGGAAATCTTGAGGAGATTCCTGCAAAACTCCAGCAGTTAACAACGACCCGTTACCCCTGATTTCGGGGCAACGGGCTGACAGAACCTCCGGGTTTTGAAATCAAGACCTTTTATAAGTTTGCTACCTGTGTTATAAGGGCTTGTGCTTGCGTCAAAAACTTGGCCTCTAGGTGCTGTTTTCACCCCCTTGGCGTTGGCCGAGAACCTTGTCCGCAGGTTTTCTTTGGCGTCGGCCTGGCGCAACGGGGCGACGCTGATGGATCCCTGTGCAGGCGATGGCGTCTGGTTCCAAGCGCTTGTCCAGGTGGCGCGCGAATCCGGATGGATTCCTGCACCACGGGACTTTGAAAGATTGTTCGGGGCCGAACGTGATCCCCAGATCTATGAGAACCTCAGGGCGCGTTTTTTCCGTCAGGGCTGGCCCTTTTCTCCTGAGCGCCTGCTGTTGGCCGACTACCTGCAAGACGGCTGGAAACTTCCCAAGGTGGACATCGGTCTGGGTAATCCCCCGTGGGTGAGCTTTGGCGACCTGCCCGACGCCGAGAAAGAAAGGCTCAAACCCCTCTACAGGTCCCTTGGTCTGGTCGATAACCCGCGATCGACCCTGGGAGGGGGTTCCCGGATCGATCTGTCCGCTCTGATCGTCGCTCAATTTCTATCCCAAAACCTCAAAAGTGACGGTCAAGCCGTTCTTCTTTTACCGAGGAGTCTGGCGATCTCATCCTCCCACGCGTCTTTTCGCCGTCATTTTCCCGCAAGCCGCTGGGAAAAAATCCCGTCCGAACTCTTTCCTGAGGTGGGAACCGCCATAGGCCTGGGCGTCTGGAGCGAGGAAACTTCCAACGCCGTTGAGGTTGAACACACCTGGTCCCCCGTGCTTCTTCCCAGCAAAAGCCGGCCCCGTCAGGGGGTGAACACTCAGGGGGCCAATAAGATTTTTTTCTTTGACGGCGTGTTCCCCGAAAACTGCGATTCTCAGCTTGTTTACCCGGTTCCTACCGCCGAACAGTGGAAAGGAGGGCTTGAGCCGCACCGTTGGGTCGTTTTACCCTACGACCCGCGCACGGGACGGCCCCTCCCAGAAGCAACCCTTCGGCAAGACTTTAAGCGCACCTGGGAGTACCTGAAGCAGCACGAAGATTTTCTGAGGGCCAGGCGGGGCCTGCTCGTCAAAAAGCGCATTGAATCAGGTTTTTGGTACTCGCTGTGGGGGGTAGGCGATTACACCTTTGCCCCCTGGAAGTTGATTTGGCCGGCCTACGGCGATACAAAATTTCGACCGCTGGAGCTGGGACCCTGGGGCCGGGATGGGCAAAAAGTCCCCTGGATTCCCCAGCAGTCGCTTCAGGCTTACTGCGCTTTTGAGGATGCCTCGAGTCTTCGGCAAGTCGCCCAACAGTTGAGCACCCTGCCCGTTGAGCAGGTGCTGGGCGACGCCGAAGGAGGGGGGACCCCGTGCTGGGCCCAACCTGGGCGGATGAAGATGTTCTTCACGCTGGAGGGGTAGAAATCACGCCGAAGGGAAGCTGGCCAAAACACGCCGATTTGTATTACAATATTCCCATGAAAAGATTTGCTGGTGTTCTTCTTTTAACCTTCGTCACCGCCTGGTTGTCGGCACAGAGTCCTGCCAGTCTTCCGCCTACGCCTCCGGGAGCCCAGACTCTAAGCGGCATTCTGACCAAAATCATCCCCGACAACACGACCAAAAAAACTTCAGCCTTTCTGGTTCTCGACGATGCCTCGGGCAAGCCCCAAACAGTCCTTTTCCCAGCAACGGCTACCTTGAACGGCCCTTCGGGAGACCCTTTGCGCTTCAACGAACTCCGGAGGGGAAATTCTTTGACTCTAGCCGTCCGTTCCTTGAACGGCCAGAACGAAGTGGTCTGGGCGGTTCGTCAGGAATGAGTGATCCCGAGCTTTTTAGCCTTGAGGGTTTAGACGCCGCCAGTGCCAGGGACTACATGGCGTCTCTCGAGGCTCACGCCCACCAGCTTGGGACAGAGCTCGCGGCGCTTGATTCGGATATCGCCTCGTGGAATCAGCGTTGTGCCTTGGCCGAGGCGAAAAATAGACCCGACCTGGCCGACGAAGCCCGGGCTCGCGTGTCAGCCCTGCTCGAGCGTCAGACCCGGCTCAAAAACGAGCAGGCTGAGTTTCAAGCAGGTCTTGAAAAACTCCAGCAGGATTTTAAGGCGGTGGCCTGGACTCAACGGACCATCGACCCGAACGCCCTTTTGAAAGCGATGGAAGCCGTCGCTGGACCCACGGACAAGGTCACTCCCGAGTTAAAACGTCAGGAAGCCGAGGAGGCTTTGGCCAAACTAAAAGCTCGTCTTGCGGATGATAGTCCTCAAAAATCTTAGCGAATCCCGAAAGTTTTCTAGTCCTTGTGTTTGGAGATTTTTTCGTCGACGAGCAGGCGAAGTTCGTCGTCGAGTTCCAGGCTGGAAGCGCGGAAAAGCACCAGAATGCGGTTCTTGGGCATTTTACCGTTGGCAACGAGCAGGGGAGTGGGATCAAAGGGCAACTC
>JABEVL010000189.1 GCA_013043995.1 Spirochaetales bacterium
CGCCCCAAGGGCCCAGCTCGCCGAACCCCACCCCGACGGGTTCACGGGCGACCACTGCCCGCTGGCAGGGTGGTTCGTGCCGACAGCCCCTGTTAGGGCCTTTGCAGGGGCTGAAAGCGCACCGTTTCCCGTTCCGGAAGTTGAATTGATGGAAGCTGGATTTTGGCAAGCGGCAAAGACTGCCGCCAAAAAAAGAATCCCAAGACCTAACTGAGCACGCATTAGCGGCCTCCTCAAGGAAAAATCGTGACATCAGGAAAAAATGATTAATGCAAACATATTCGTCATCTTCAGGCTAAACCCAGTTTTCTGAACTGTCAACATAATTTACATTCAATGTAAATTCTTTTGTCACAAATAGAAGAAGCAACAGCCAGGAGGTCCCCGCCAGCAATTTTGGCAGCGTCCGGCAAAAAATGTATATTGAAAGGATGAAAGATCCCCTTTTCCAACCCCTGCCCCTTCGGGGGATGACGCTGAGGCACAGAATTGCCCTAGCTCCCATGTGCCAGTACTCGGCTAAGGATGGCTTCCCGACCGACTGGCATTTTCGCCACTACGCCGAACGCGCCGTCGGCGGAGCGTCCCTGATTATTCTTGAAGCCACAGCGGTGCTGCCCGAAGGCCGCATCTCCCCCTGGGACCTGGGACTTTGGGACGACGAACACGGCCAGGCGCTGGCTCGCTTGGTCGAAATTTTGCACGGTTACGGCGCCAAGGTGGGAGTCCAGCTGGCTCACGCAGGCCGGAAAGCCTCGACAGACGCCCCCTGGAACGGCGGCAAATTCCTGGAACCGCACCAGGGGGGGTGGCTCACGCGCGCGCCCAGCGCCCTGGCCTTTTCCTCCGCTGTCCCGGCCCCTTCCCCCTTGTCCGAAGCAGAAATCGAGCGGACGGTTCAAGCCTTTGCTCAGGCAGCTCAGCGCGCCCACCAGGCGGGTTTTGATACGGTTGAAATTCATGCGGCTCACGGCTACCTTCTGCACCAGTTCCTTTCGCCGATCAGCAACCAGCGGCAAGATAGCTGGGGAGGCCGTCTGGAAAATCGGACCCGCCTGAGCCTGTCCGTGGCTGAAGCGATTCGCAGTGTCTGGCCCGACGAAAAGCCACTTCTGGCGCGTGTTTCAGCGACAGACTGGGTAGAGGGAGGATGGAATCTGACAGACACCGTCGAATTGGCGCGAGGTTGGAAATCCTTGGGAGTGGACCTGGTCGACGTCTCTTCGGGAGGTCTCGTTTCTCACGCCCAGATCCCCGTGGCCCCCGGCTACCAGGTTCCCTTTTCGGCTGCCGTCCGCGAACAAGGCGGCATAGCAACCGGGGCTGTCGGCCTGCTTCAGGACGTGGAACAAATCCGCGCGGTCGTTGCCGAGCAAAAAGCCGACCTCATCTTTTTGGGACGCCAACTTTTGCGCGACCCCTACTGGCCCTTGCGCCACGCACCCGCCGAGGCCCGCAAGGTTCCCCTCCAGTACCAGCGGGCGTTCTAGACTTCCGGGCAGACGGTCTTTTTTTTTTGACAGTTCTGCCTTATTCTGAGGGCCTGCGACCTTCAGCTGAGGAGCATCAGACGGTACCCACGGTGAGCGATTATGTTCAAAAGATCGAAAACGCCCTCGACGCCTTAGGCGAACGCAAGTCCCGTCCCCGTCAGCTTCTTGCCGAAAAGCTCGGCACTCTGGCTGTAGAGGGTCACGGGTTTACCGTCGAAGAACTCTGGACGGCGCTCAGGGCTGAAAACCCCTCTCTGGGACGGGCCACGGTTTTTAGAACTGTCAAGCGGCTCGTGGACGCCAAAATTCTCGATCTGATTGATTTTCTGGATGGAACCAAGCTCTACCGCGTCTGCGGGGAATCTCTGATCGACACGGGTCACCACCACCACTTGGCCTGCCTCCAGTGCCACGCCATCCGCGAGTTCACTTTTTGCCTTCCCGCTGACCAGATCGAGAGGGTCAGCAGGAAAGAGAACTTTTGGGTTCAATCCCACTCCTTGACCCTCTACGGCCTGTGCGAATTCTGCAGGCCGCAGCAACCCTGACGATCCTTCAAGTAATCCTTACAATTTTGTTTTAAAAATCAGGTTAGTTTGCCGGTACCCGGACGCCCGTGAGGGCCTGGACGATCCGGCTCGCCGCCTGGCGCGCCCCCGGCAGGTTCCTTGCCACGGGCCCCACCCGCAATCCGGCCAGCGGCCCCATCAGGTAGAGCGGAACTCCGGGCCAGCGGCAGCTTTCTTCCAGGATTGGCAGCCCGTCGACCCAATCAGCGGGATAGTCGGCCAAAACGCGCTCCAGAAAGCCCAGGCCGTGCAAGTCGATCTGCGTGCCCGTGCACAGCCAAACCTTGCCGGCGGTAAAGGTCTTTCGTCCGCAAACGACTTCCCAGCCGCGCCCGCTGCGCTCAAGCTTCGACACGGGACAACGGGCCTTCCAAACCAGCTGTCCCGAACGCCTGTAGGGGGCCAAAAGGTCACGCACCTCTTCGGTCATCGCGCCGCGCCCTCGGGCCCGAAGGATCATCCGCCGCCGCTTTTTCCAGTCGCTCTGCGCGTGAAATTGGGTCATGTACTTGGGGCCGATCCACCCGGGAGCGGCGTCAAAGAGTTTGAACACGGGGGTGCGGCGCGCAAGCAAGGCGACCTGATAGCCCCGTTTCAAGGCGCCCAGAGCCAGGTGCCCCGCCGTCAGCCCCGAACCCACGATCACGACCCGTTCCTCACCCGGGGGCAAAGCTCCAAGATCGACCTCGTCCGAGTGCAGGAGCGAAAGGTCACGACGGCCCTCTTCGATCCACGGCAAGGCAAAATTCGGTATGCTGGGGGACCCGCCCCCCAAGGCCAGAACGGCCGCTCTGGCTTTCAGGGCCTCACCGTTCGACAGAACGACGTTCCATCCCCCAGAGTCGGGGACAAGGTCGGACACTCGGCCTTGAAAAACCCGTTCCTTTAATCCGCGCCGCGTGATCACGTGCTCGCAAAACTCCCGAAAAACCCCGACTCCCGGCAAGGCGTACGGAGGATAAAATTCCAGGCTCCTGCCGGGGGCAAATTTGCGCAACGCCAGGGGGTCAGGATCGGGGTGGTGGACCGAACTGGAGCGCAGGTGCACGATTTCCTGGGCGGCCATCTGACGATCCCACTGGGCCAGCCACCGGCCCGAAGGGTCAATGACCGCCAGCCGGGAGGCCCAAGACGGGTCGGTCTGGGTCAGAAATGAGGCCAGAGTGAGGTTGTGGGGACCCGAACCGATCAAAACCAGATCGACCTTTTCAGCAGGACTCATTCTTGGGGCGGCCGGTCCTTGATAAAAAACTGCATCAGTTGAACAAAGGCATAAATCTGCTTGTAAGTGTCGACCATCCAGTCGTGAAGTTTGCGATCCGTCGCAAGCTCCAGGGATTTCCAGTTCAAAATCAGCTCGTGCTTGGCCTTGGCGTGGTCGTCGATCGCCATTTTGAGGTGTTTGCCCACCACGACCAGGTGTGTTGCCGCCTCGATGATCACGTTTCGGGCCGCCCCGTTGATATCTTTCAGCTGCTGTTTCAGGGAAATCATCGCGTTTTGGTCCTTGTCGGAACGCATCAAAAGGACTTTCATCTTCTGTCCCTTGTCGGTGTCTTCGGCCAAGGACTCGTCAAAGGCGGTGAGCCGCTCCGAGGTCTCCATCAAAACGTGAAAAGATTCGGACAGGGGTTGCGCCAAGGCGTTGCTCATCCACTGGCCCTTGATCAAAAGCAGGTTGACGAGTTCCCGGATGTCCCGTTTGTAAAAGTCCAAAAGGAAGGCTTTGAGGTAGTTCAAGGGTTCGATGAAGGTGTAGCCCGAAAGCCGTTTTTTGGAAAAAGCGAGGTTCGCCTTTTCTGTGTAGTTTTTGGTCCGGCTGATGCCCGTCGTCCCGAAAACTTGCTGGACCAGGGCGTTCAGTTTGCTGTTCCGCCGTTCTTCGGTGATCTTCTGCAGCACCGTTTCCACCTGAGCCTTGACCTGCGCCAGGTAGGCTTCAACGATGTGGTCCTGGGGATAATCCGTGGGAGCCTGGTAGTAGGGATCCTTGGAGAGGTACTGGGTCAAAAGCAGGAGGGTTCCTGACCTCTTCATGGCGGCCAGGGAACTCAGCACCTTTTTCCAGGACGGCCGCGATAAGATCTCGATATTTTTGTAGGTTTTGAGCACGTCGAGCAAAGCTTCCCAGTCTGCTTGAGGGGTGATCGGACCGCAAACACTCATAAAGTCTTTCAGGTCTTCCACCACGTATTCCCCATTGATGCTCTCAAAACGGGGAATGTAGCCGAAATCGCTTTCGGGAAGCATTGAATCAAACTTCTTGAGCAGGAAATAGTAGTTAAAATTCACAAAGTCCAGGAACGCAAGAAAAAGGTTGTACTGAACGTCGATCGTTTTTTGAGTTTCGATTTCAAGAGCAGCTGTAAAATCCACCAGACCTGTCCGCACCCGTTCGACGGCCTGCTCAAACGGCAGGGTTTTCATGAGCTCGCGGATACCGTTTTCGCTCAGTTCTTCCTGGAGGATCTTTTGATTCGCCGAAAGAACTTGTTCGATAAAAATCATCTTCAAGGCCTGGGAGGAAGAGGAATTCTGGAGCAACGACTGAGCCGAACCCACGACCGAATAGATCTCGTAGAAAAACCGTGCCAGCCCCACGTCCACCTGGTCTGGAAGTTTAATAAACTTGCCATGGGCTTTTTTGAGCTGGTTGCGGATGTCCTTGAGCAGGGCCTTGCGTTCCCGTTCTGGGTCGGGTTCAAGCCCGATCAAGGAGAGAATCCGACTCAACCAGCTTATCGGTTGGTCGGAGGCTGGGTTGGTAGACTTTGCTTTGGCCATAAAGTTTCGTTACTCTCATCATCGGGCAAGGAGTGCCTGACTGTCAATTGACAAGTATGGGGGAAACTGTTAGGAAAAATCATGCACCCACTGGCCGAAGAACTTAACCAGCGTCTGGCCCCCACTGTGGTCGGCCGCACTCTTTCCCGTTTCGGGCATCGCATTTTTTTCCCCCGCGGCATCGTCGCCCAGTCCGCCGAGGCCAAAAAATCCGCCACAACCTTTAATGCCACCGTAGGAATCGCCCTGACCGACGGCGAACCGATGATCCTGCCCACCATCCAGGACCACCTCCCCCGCCTCTCCCCCTCGGAAACCATCGACTACGCGCCCACCGGAGGCGACGCCCGTCTTCGGGCCCTCTGGAAAGACGCCATTCTGGCTAAAAATCCTGAGCTCGAGGCCTCGCAGATCTCCCTTCCCTCGGTCGTGCCGGGCATCACCGCAGGAATTTCTCTGGCGGCCGACCTCTTTGTCGACGAAGGCGACTGCGTCGTTTTTTCAGACCTGTGCTGGGACAATTACCCGCTCATTTTTGAAACCCGCGCCCAGGCGAAGTGCGCCCACTTCCCGCTTTTTTCCACTTCGGGCGGTCTGAACGTCGACGGTATCGTCAAAACCCTCCAAAAGAATGCCGTGAACGGCAAGGCCGTCCTCCTTTTGAATTTCCCCCACAATCCCACGGGCTACAGCCCCTCCACCCAGGAGGCGCACGCCCTGGCCAAGGCGCTCACGGCTCTCGCCAAGGACGGTTTGAACCTCGTTGTTCTGTGCGATGACGCCTACTTTGGCCTTTTTTATGAAAAAGACGTCTACCAGCACTCCCTGTTCAACCTTCTTTTCAGGGCCCACGAAAACCTTTTGGCCGTCAAAATCGACGGGGCCACCAAAGAAGACTACGTTTGGGGATTTCGCGTCGGCTTTGTGACCTTCGGCGCGAAGGGTTTGACCGAAGACCAATTTTCTGCCCTGGACCAAAAAGTCCTCGGCACCATCCGCACCATCATGTCGAGTTCGAGCCGCGTCGGCCAGACTCTGCTCTATAAAGAACTTTCAAGCCTGGTTTACCACGGCATCAAAGACAAGTACGGCAAGGTCCTCGAAGAACGCTACCGCACGGTCCGCTCGATCCTTGACCATCGAAAAACGGGGCTTTCCCTCCGCCCCCTCCCCTTCAACTCGGGATACTTCATGACCTTCGAGCTTCTGAAAGGGAATAGCGAAGAGCTGCGCAAAGAACTTCTGCGCTCCGAGGGAATCGGAACGATCGCCCTTCAGGATAAGTTCCTCCGCGTGGCCTTTTCTTCGATCGACAACAGGGACCTGACGACCCTTTTTCAGACCATCTTTGCGACGGCAGACCGGCTTTGGGGCGCATGAAATCTTTAGCCTCAGCGGCCTTGGTTCTGACCACCCTCGTGCTTTCTTCGTGCCAGCCGGTCAATCCCCGTGTCTCGACGCTCTGGACCAACATTCCTGACATCCCGGGTTACGTCGAAAACTTCAACGCTTCGCAAACTCAATGGCAGATTCTGATCCGCTACAAGGCCGATCCCGCACGGGAACTCAGGACTCCGGGGATCAAGGCCGACCTGGTCATCAGCCGCAACCTCGACAGCAGAACCTTCAGGTCCAAATGGACCTCGATGTCGTTTCTTTTTGAAAGGGGAGGAGTCGCCAAGTCCGAGTTTTACCCCGACCTCTTGAACCTGGGCTCGGACGGCGGGACCCCCCTCTTGCTCCCTCTGAGCTTTGATCTTCCGATCGTTGTCTTTAAAAAAGGCAGCCTTCCCGATCCCGACGGGCTTTATTTTTCCCTGAACTTTCTCAAGGACGCCAGCCAACACTTTGACGACACCACCCCCATAGGGTTCCACCGTTTTAAAATTTCTCACAGATGGAGC
>JABEVL010000190.1 GCA_013043995.1 Spirochaetales bacterium
CTTTGGGGGGTTGAGGTTCCTCTCCAAACGGGATGGGGATGATGCGCACATGGGCCGTCCCCGTGGCGAGCATACCCAGTTTTTCGGCGGCAGCCTTTGAAAGATCGATCAGCCGTCCTTTGACGTAGGGGCCGCGATCGTTGACCGTCACCACGGTCCATTTTCCATTATCCAGGTTGATGACCTGGAGCCTCACCCCAAATCTCAGGGTCCTGTGGGCCGCCGTAAAGGCGTTGGGGTCGTAGATTTCTCCAGAGGCCGTTTTGCGGCCGTCGAACTGATCCCCGTAGTAGCTGGCGATGCCTTCTTCGCTTTGGGCAAAAACGAGAAGTGTCAAAAACATAAAAAGCGTTCCAAAGAAAAACCGTTTCATGTTTTCCGTATCGGCCGACTTGAGGCGCTTCGATACCCAGATTTGTTCTCCCGAGAGCCAAAAAGAATTGTTGCGCTGGGGGATTTTAGGCATAATGGGGCAAACACCACCGACGAACGGGGAAGAAGAGGAAACATTCATGAATAAAAAAGATTTCGTGAAAATTTTGCGCACCGCAGACAGGGAATGGAGCTTTTACGACATCACCGAATTGGGGCGCGACAAGGTTTTAAAACTGCCGTTCGCCCTGAGGGTGCTTTTGGAAAACCTTGTCCGAAAATCCGAAGGCGACGACCTGGAAGCGGCCTTTGAACTCGTCTCCAACAAAAATCGCGCTTCGAGCGTCTACGAGATTCCGTTTTACCCGGCCCGCGTCCTGATGCAGGACTTTACGGGCGTACCCGCCGTGGTCGACCTGGCCGCCATGCGGGACGCCGTCGCCAAAATGGGGCAGGACCCGCAGAAGATCAACCCTCTCGTTCCTGTCGACCTTGTCATCGATCACTCGGTTCAGATCGACTTTTACGGACAGGCCAACGCCCTGACGAAAAACGTCGAAAAAGAATACGACAGGAACCACGAACGCTACGTTTTTTTAAAATGGGCGCAAAAGTCCTTTAGAAACTTTCGAGTGGTCCCCCCCAATAGCGGAATTTGCCACCAGGTCAACCTCGAGTACCTGGCCAAGGTCGTTTTGGAAAGCTCCGACAGCGCGGGACTTTTGTACCCCGACACCGTCGTGGGGACCGACAGCCACACGACGATGATCAACGGTCTGGGCGTCCTGGGCTGGGGTGTGGGCGGTATCGAGGCCGAAGCCGTCATGCTGGGGCAAGCCTACTCGATGGGAATTCCTGACGTCGTGGGCATGAAACTCACGGGCCGCCTGCAACCCGGCACAACCGCCACCGACCTGGTGCTGACCGTCACCGAAAAGCTGCGCAAATTCGGGGTTGTAGAAAAGTTCGTCGAGTTTTTCGGGCCTGGATTGCGCTCACTGACCCTGCCCGACCGAGCCACGATCGCCAACATGAGTCCAGAATACGGCGCCACGATGGGCTTTTTTCCCGTGGACGAGGTGACGATCGATTACCTGCGGTTCACAGGCCGTGAAAAAGAAGCTGAAATCGCCGAAGCCTACTGCCGGGCCAACGAGATGTTCTACACCGAGGACGCGCATCCCGACTACCGCGCCGTTTTGGAACTTGACCTGGGCGACGTCGTCCCCTCCCTGGCCGGCCCCAACCGCCCCCAGGACCGCCTCAAACTCGCCGACACCAAAGCCGCCCTGGCCAAGGTCCTGCCCGCAGAGGCCGCAACCCGCAACCCCGTTTGGGTGGACTTGGGCTCAGGCCCCGTAGAAATCACCGACGGGATCGTGACCATCGCTTCGATCACGAGCTGCACCAACACCGCCAACCCCACGCTGATGCTGGGTTCGGCCCTTTTGGCCAAGAAAGCCGTCGACGCGGGACTCAGGGTTCCCTCTTGGGTAAAAACCTCGCTGGCGCCGGGCTCCAAAGCCGTTCAGGACTACCTGGAGCTTTCGGGCCTCATGTCGGGCTTTGAAACCTTAGGGTTCCATCTGGCCGCCTTTGGGTGCGTGACCTGCATCGGGAACTCGGGTCCTCTTCACCCCGCCTTGGAAAAGGCCCAGACGGAGTACAACCTGGCCTACGCCGCTGTTTTGTCGGGGAACCGCAACTTTGAGGGACGCATCCACCCCAACGTCAAGGCATCGTTTTTGGCCTCGCCCCTGCTGGTCGTCGCTTTTGCCCTGGCGGGAAAGGTCAACATCGATTTGACCAGCGAGCCTTTGGGCACCGGGAGCAACGGGCAACCCGTCTACCTGAAAGACGTTTGGCCTTCCCCCGAAGAAGTCGCCGAGCTTGTGCGCCGTTACGTGACGAAAGAAGCCTACCAGCGCCGGTACCGCACCATATTTGACGGGGACACTTTCTGGAAAAATCTCCCCACCCTCAAGGAGGCCGTTTACACCTGGGACCCCGATTCCACCTACCTTCAGTGCCCCCCCTACTTTGAACCTTTTCAAACAAAAACCGACAAACTCAAGGATATTCACGACGCCAGGTGCCTCTTACTTCTAGGAGACAGCATCACAACCGACCACATTTCTCCGGCGGGCAACATCCGCGCGGACTATCCCGCGGGCAAATACCTGGAATCAAAAGGTGTCGCCCCTGTCGACTTTAACAGCTACGGAGCCCGCCGCGGCAACCACGAGGTGATGATGCGCGGCACCTTTGCCAACATCCGCCTGAAAAACCGGCTCGTGGACCCCAAAGAAGGCTCGTTCACCCTCAAACTCCCCGAAGGAACCGAACGCTTTGTTTACGACGCCGCCATGGCCTACAAGGCCGAGCACAAGGACCTCGCCGTGCTGGGCGGCAAAGAATACGGCACGGGTTCAAGCCGGGACTGGGCGGCCAAAGGAACCATGCTCCTGGGAATCCGGGTGGTGATCGCCCAGAGCTTTGAACGCATTCACAGGTCAAATCTCGTCGGAATGGGCGTTTTGCCGCTTGTCTTTTTGGAAGCCCAAAGCGCGTCCAGCCTGGGTCTTACAGGCCGTGAAACGCTCACCGTGCGGGGTCTGGACACCCTGGTTCCCGGTCAGCTTTTGACCGTCGAGGCTCGAGACGAAAAGGGGATGGTGAGGAGCTTTCAAGCCAAGTGCCGGCTGGATACCGACGTCGAAGTCGAGTACTTCCGTCACCGGGGTATTCTTCCTTACGTGCTCAGGAAGATCCTCACAGAATAGGACGAAGGGACGAAGTTTTCCTCCCGGGATGGGGTAGCTCTTCCCCATCCCCCCTCCAAGCCTTATGATGAAGGGATGAACACAACTGGACCGGCCTGGGACGAATGGAAAAAGGCTCTCGTCACGCTTCCTGATTCGGCCTTTTTTGCGCTGGTGCGCCACTACCTTGGCCCGATCCAGACTCCTTTCAATAAGCAGATCCTGGTCGGCGACCTGGTGGACCGGCTATCGTCGGGGGAAAGCGCCGCGAACAGGAGGCTCCTGCTTACCGAAGCCGACGCCGACGTGCTGGCGGCCCTCCTCTACCTTGGCCCGTCGGCCCCTGAAGAACTGGCCGAATTCTTAGGAGAACCCCAGACCACCCTCGCCCTTCGCCTCGTCAATCTTGAGGAGCGCCTTTGGACGTTCCGCCGGAGCGATACAGGCAAGGTCGTCTACGTGGCCTCACCGCTGACCAACGACGAAACGGTCAACGTACGGCTGGCTCCGGGACGCTTCTTTTCGGGTTTCCCCCACCCTGTCGGGGACGGGCCTCCGCTTTTTAACGAGTCGCTTTTTTTGGCGCTTTACGCAGCCTTGGCCGACTCCCCTTTGGAAAAAAATCAGAACGGTGAATGGAAAAAGCGGCCTCGGCGTGATTTCGTTGATCGTTTCAAAGACCTGCCGGGCGGCGAAGACACCCTTGACTTCGTGTTCTCTGCCGCCGAAAAACTCGGGCTTGTCGTTTGGGAAAACCAGCACACCCGCTTGGTCGAAAGCTACTGGGAGGACCTCGGCACCCTGACCCAAGACGATCGCCGGGCCCTTTTGGCTTGTTCGTTCGGCCCCTGGAAACTGGGTCAGCTCAACGCCGCCGCCAAAGGCTTTTGGGAATTCTGCAGCCTGGCTCAGCCCGACACGGCGTACACCTGGACGGTTTTACGCCGCTTGGCAAGCCGTGTTCCCGTGTGGAAATCGGCCCATGACAGGGAAACACTGTTAAAAGCCTGGGTCCGCACAGGCTACCTCGTCC
>JABEVL010000191.1 GCA_013043995.1 Spirochaetales bacterium
CCTTGAAAGGGGCCAATGTCGTTCTGCTGCACGTCTTTAAAAACTACTGTGCGATGCTTTTTGTCAAGGGTTCCCTGCTCTCTGACCCCGACAAGGTGCTGGTGATTCAAACCGCTAACGTTCAGGCGGGACGCCAGATCAGGTTCGCCAACGTCCAGGAAATCCTTGAAAAGGAAGCCGTGCTGAAGGTGTACCTCACTGAAGCCGTCAACCTTGAAATTTCAGGTGCCAAGGTCGAATTCAAGAAAACGACAGAATTTTCTGTACCTGAAGAATTCCAGGCCGAGCTCGAGGGCGACCCCGCTCTGAAGGCGGCTTTCACGGCATTGACCCCAGGACGCCAACGGGCCTACTTGCTTTTTTTTGGCGGAGCCAAACAGTCAGCGACTCGTCAGGCCCGGGTCGAAAAGTACCGAGCCAGGATTTTGGCCGGCAAGGGGCTCGACGATGCCTAGGAACGGCAGAGCTTCGCCCCTCCAATTCAGCCCGAAACTCTGCTCGTTGCCTCTTGGCTGTTGCCGCCTGGCGAAGATTTTCTGGGTAGACTCCGCCCTTTTCAAGCTCGGCTGAAGTAGTGCGGCAAGGCTAAATCTTCCAAAAGAGTGTTGTGCGTGGGGATCCACCCCAAGGTTGTCCGAGTGGAGGTACTCGATGCCGGGCAATGCATTTGGCCAAAGCTGAGAAAGCCGCCGAAGTACCCGGGGGCTTCCTCTGGACTCAGGCTTCGGACGGTCAGGCCTAAATTTTTGCCGATGGCCTCGGCGATTGACCTAAAAGTCACAGCTTCTTCTGCCGCCGCGTGCCAGCGTGTCCCCGCGGGGGCCTTTTCCAGTACAAGGCGGTACAGTCGTGCTGCATCGCGGGTGTGCACGGCGTTCCACACGTTTTCGCCGGTTCCAACGTAGGCGGCAAAACCGTTTTTTCGGGCCAGGGCGACGAGCATGGCCAAAAAACCGTGGTGGTCAAGGGTGCTGTGGACCGAGGGAGCCAAGCGGACCACCGCCGAGCGGACCCCCTGAGAGGCTAAACTGACGGCCCAGTTTTCGCAGTCAACGCGTAGACCTTCGGGGAGAAAATCGGCCTCGGTGACCAGGCGGTTTTTCCCGTGCAACGCAAAAAGGGCCGTTCCCGAGGTCACGACCAGGGGTTTGTGGGTCCCCGCAAGGGCGGTCCCCAGGGCTTTCACTGCGGCTAAATCGAGTTGGGCGGCCTGTGCAAACCCGTTGGGCTGACCCCCAAAGGCCAGATCGTGGCGGTAGGCCAGATGGATCACGCCGTCGGCTGCGCTGGCGGCCTTGGCCAAGCCCTCCAGGTCATCCAGGTCACCCCTGTGCACGTCGGCTCCGGCGGCCTTCAGGGTCTTTTCGGCGGTTTCAGACCGGGCCAGGCCGACCACGCTGTGGCCCGAACCCAACAATTCGGGGATGAGAGCCGAGCCGACATGACCCGAGGCCCCCGTTACAAAAATTTTCATCATATCCTCCATGTCATAAACTGACATCATAAAGATAACACCTAATGTCAGTTTGTGCTATAGTGGGGGAATGAGTCGTTGGCAACCAGACGCGCCCCAGAGGCTTCAACAAGCAGCGATGGAGCTTTTTCTTGAAAAAGGCTACGAGGGGACCACGGTCGAAGAAATCGCCCAGAGGGCACAGCTGACCCAAAGGACGTTTTTCAGGTACTTTGCGGACAAGCGGGAAGTGCTGTTCTGGGGAACGGGTGCTTTCGAGGCCGCGGTCGTCGACGGGGTCCGCAACGAAAAGACCGCCGACCCTCTCGAGAGGGTCGTTCGAACCTTGGAAGGCGTAGCCTCGGGGTACTTTGACGCCCGTGCCGAAGCTGTGCGTCTCCGCCGGAGCGTCATTCAGTCCAGCCCTGAACTGCAAGAACGCGAAGGTCAGAAAATGGGCCGGATCGTCGAACGGACGTCGGAGGTCCTGATCACCGAAGGCATCGAGGCGAGGGCCGCCCGCTTTGCCGTCGAATTGGGAGTTCTCGTCTTTCGTCGGGCGTTTGAGCAATGGGCCGAGGCCGAGGGTACTACTTTGGCTTCCACGATCCGCACGACCCTAGAGCAGCTCCGCGCCTTGACCCGGATGACTCCCCCCCTTTCCTAGAAAATTTTGCTTGAGGCCGCTTCTCGAACTTTTCCAGGGGATCGAGGTCACAACCCTTGCGCTCGACCCCCTCGTTGGGGCTGGACTAGGTGCTGTGGACCCCAAAGATCCAGCCTTCGGTTATTGTGCCAGTTCGGCCATCAATTTTTTAAGGGACTCAAAGAGGTTCGACGCAGAACTGTAGAGGTCGGGGTCCTTCCGGATAGCCGACAGAAGCAGGCCCATGTCCATCGTCGCCACCACCGTCTTGCCCGATTCTTCATAGACGGAGAGGCTGCAGGGCATGAAAACGCTAAAGTCGGGGTGTGCCACCAGCATTTGGGAAGCCACCTTGGCCTGGCATATTTTGTAAACAAAGACCTGGCGTTCTATCGGAAATCCCTTGGAGGCGACGATTTCATGATAGCTGTAGCTCGTCATTAAGGAGAATCCAAATTTTGCGCAGAGGTCTGAAACCCGGCTAGCAACCTCTTCGATACCCCTGGAGGTCTCATTTTTCAAGAGGATGGCGTCTGTCATCGTGCCCAGACCGAAAAAAACCTTCAAGAACTTCCACATCCTTTCCTTCCTTTGTCGTTAATGGGTCCACTCTAACACGTGAACCTCTGGACCTAACTTTTTCAAAATGGCGTTTTTGATTTCCCCATAATGGGGACAGGCAAAACCTATCGGAGTTCCCCGGCTGATGCAGGAGGCGAAGGCGATGGACTCAGCACCGCGTTCGACCATCATTTTGGCTCGGGAAACGGCTCGTTTTCCTGGACAGCCGCCGCAGGTAGTGAAACCGACGACTTCAGAGGGGCCCCACTCCTCAAAAGCCCCCTTACCGTGGACGGCAACCTTGAAGTCCGTATTGCCGGGGCGCAGGTCTTCAGTTTGCTGACAGCGGATGATTCCAACTCTCATAGTAAGCTCCTTTTTTTTTCGGTCCTGTTAGGGAAAAGAATCAATACAGCACTGACCGCGATTAGGGGAAGGATCCAGAGGTTCAAACCGGACCAACCCGCTAATTTCAGCAGCTGTGCGGCTTCGTAGGTCACAAGCGTGTTGACCGTAAAGACAACCAGGTCGTGCGCCGCTTGGGCTTTTTCTTTTTCAACGGGTCTGTAGGTATGGGTGAGACGGCTGGTGGACGCCGTGTAGAGGAAGTTCCAGCCGAGACCCAAAAGCGTTAAAGAAATCCAGAAAGACCACATCCCTTGGAAGAAGATCGCCACCAGGGCATCAATTGTAAAGGCTAGCAGTCCCAGGGCTAAAATGGGACGGTGTCCCCAGCGGTCGATCAGGTTTCCTGTAAAAAAAGAAGGGATGAACATGCCAAGAACGTGCCACTGGATGATCCACGAAGTCTGTCCGCTGTTGAAACCTGCTTTTTGCATAGCCAAGGGTGTCGCCGTCATCATAAAAATCATGAGGGCATAGCCTATGGCACTTCCCGCAAGGGACTGGAGGTAAACCGGTTGCCCCATGATGGCCATCAAGTTTCTTGCGGGTGCAGATTGGACGTTGCTGGTTTTTACGTGGGTGGCGGAGCTTAGTTCTGGTGTCAAGACAAAGAGGATGACAAGAACCGCGTAAAGAATCAAAATTGGAGCATAAGCTAGACCCAACATGCTCTTAAGTCCCATGGACCGGCCTAAGAAAGCGAGCCATGGACCCAAGAACGCCGCAATCACACCTCCGGCCAAGACAAGAGAAATCCCTCTGCTGCGGTGTTTTTCTGGAACAAGTTCACCAGCGGCAAAGCGGAGGTACTGGAATGCCCCCTGCTGCAGTCCTATAAAAAAATGACCTGCAGTGAAGAGCCAAAAATTATCTACTGCGAGACCGGATAAAGCAAGAATCGCCCCCAAGGTTCCTAACCCGACGCCTAAACGGAAGCCAGAGCGTCGACCTTTAAGGGACATCCACCGTGCAAGCGGAATGAGGCCCACCAAGGTACCAAACACGACGGCTGCTATGGGGAGCGTCGCCAAGGTTGAGTCCGTGGCTAGAACCGCTCCAGCTACACCCGACAGTGTCATGATAAAAACCGATATACTTTGTGAAATAGCCTGAGAAGCTGAAAGCAAACCCAACGGGAGTCGCCAAGGTGTCTTCAAACTGGGGCTCCTATAATGTTCAAACGAATGTTTGAACATTATAGGGCGAAATCCTCAATGTCAATCCTTTCAACGGGATTACCAGAGGCCCACCACTCAGGATAGCCATCAGAAAGAGGGCGGGCTGAGCGACCAGCCTTATCCAACATCTGGCTTGCCTCGACGGCCAGTTGGCAGTAGGGGCCCCTGCAGTAAGCGACGATCAATCTGTCGTCGGGCAATTCTTGCAAACGTTCTTCAAGTTCGGGCAGAGGAATATGCAAAGCTCCACGGATATGCCCTGCTCGGTACTCATC
>JABEVL010000192.1 GCA_013043995.1 Spirochaetales bacterium
ATCCAGCAGTGCTCGAAAAGCAGATTGCCCTGATTCAGACCCTGCTGAAAAAATTACCAGTTTTTGGAATTTGTTTGGGCCACCAGCTGATTGCCCTGGCCCTAGGAGCCAAGACCTACAAGATGAAATTTGGCCATCATGGCGTTAACCATCCGGTACGCGATGAGTTGACAGGAAGAGTTTTTGTCACGAGCCAGAATCACGGCTTTGCCGTCGATGAAAAAAGCCTCCCTCCCGACGTCGGAATCTGGTTCCGCAACGCCAACGACGGAACCGTTGAGGGAATCTACCACAAGACTCTTCCTGTCAAATGCGCCCAGTTTCATCCCGAGGCCTGTCCGGGCCCCCACGATTCGTCCTGGATCTTTCAGTCCTTTCTGGATGTTCTTGCCACCCCGTCAGCGCCGACGGTTTAAGGAGACCCCATGCCCGCACGTAAAGACTTAAAAAAGATTCTATTGATCGGTTCAGGTCCCATCGTCATCGGCCAAGCCTGCGAGTTTGACTACTCGGGAACCCAGGCTGTCATGGCCTTGAAAGAAGAAGGCTACCAGGTCGTTTTGATCAACCCCAACCCTGCGACGATGATGACGACGCCCGGATTGGCCGACACGGTTTACATGGAACCGCTGACGCCTGAGTACATGGAGAAGATCCTTCAGGCTGAGCGCCCCGACGCTGTGATTACCACGATGGGGGGACAGACGGCCCTAAATCTGGCCTTAAAAATGACCGAGCTGGGGCTTTTGAAAAAGTACGGCGTCGAAGTGATCGGCGCCAACATTGACGCCATCCGTCTTGCCGAAGACCGGGGGCTTTTTAAAAAGAAAATGGCCGAAATCGGGCTTGAAAGTCCACGCTCCAAGTTGGTGACGAGTTACGAAGAGGCCCGAGAACTGGAACTGGACCCTGGGTTTCCGTTGATTTTGCGTCCCAGCTTTACTCTGGGCGGTATGGGGGGTGCCATCGCCCGGAACTCGCAGGAGTTTAAGCCCTTGTTGGAACACGCCCTGGCCGAGTCTCCCGCCCATTCGTGTTTGGTGGAGGAATCTCTGATCGGCTGGAAAGAATTCGAAATGGAGGTTATGCGCGACAAGAACGACAACGCCATCGTTGTCTGTTCGATCGAGAATATTGACCCCATGGGAGTGCACACAGGGGACTCCATCACGATCGCCCCGATCCAGACCCTGAGTGACAGGGAGTACCAGCGGATGCGTACAGCGTCGATCGACGTTTTGAGGGCTGTCGGCGTGGATTGTGGCGGTTCTAACGTGCAGTTCGCCGTCAACCCCGAAAACGGCCGAATGCTCGTCATCGAAATGAACCCGCGGGTTTCCCGTTCGTCGGCCCTGGCCTCCAAGGCGACGGGTTTTCCCATCGCCAAGTGTTCGGCACGGCTTGCCGTCGGCTATTCACTCGACGAGGTTGTCAACGAGATTACAGGCAAGACCGTCTCGTGTTTTGAACCCGCTCTCGACTATTGCGCCGTCAAGGTTCCCCGCTTTGAACTTGAAAAGTTTCCTGCAGGGTACAAAACCCTGGGGACTCAGATGAAGTCGGTGGGGGAGTCACTCGCCTTGGGGCGAACTGCCCTCGAAGCTCTCAATAAGGCGATCCGCTCTGCTGAAGCGGGTTATCAGAACTTGCAGGAACTTTCTGCAAGTGACGCAGAAATCGAAACGATGCTCGATACGCTGCATCCCCGCCGGCTCTTTGCAGCGTTCACCAAGCTTAAACGGCAGGGGATCGAAAAGGCCGAAGAAATCCACAAGAGAACGGGTTTTGACCCGTGGTTCCTCCAGCTCATGATCGATCAACTCGACCTTGAGGCGCGTTTTAAGTCTCATGGGCCGACACCAGAACTGCTGCTTGAGGCCAAGCAGGCGGGTTTGTCCGATCATTACCTAGGGAACTTGATAGGACGGCCGGCGCTTGAGATTGAAAATTTGCGCGATCAATCCAACATTCATTCGAGTTACCACTTTGTCGACACCTGCGCGGGCGAGTTCGAAGCTCAGACGCCCTTCTTCTACTCAACCTACGGCGAAATTGATGAAGGCGGAGCGAGCGGACCCCAAGCTGTAGCGATCCTGGGGTCGGGGCCGAACCGTATCGGGCAGGGCCTCGAATTTGACACGGGCTGCACCTTGGCGTCTTTGGCGTTCCGCAAACACGGTCGGAAGACTCTGATCATCAACTCTAACCCTGAAACCGTTTCAACGGATTACAATGTCTCTGACCGTCTTTTCATCGAACCCCTCACCCCCGAGTACGTGAAGGAAATCTTACGCAAGGAAGGCGTCCGGGACGTGGTGGTTCAGTTGGGAGGGCAGACTCCTTTGAACATGGCCGGCGAACTGCAGAAATGGGGCGCCAATATTTTGGGAACGAGCCTTACAGGAATCGACGCGACAGAAGATCGCGGCCTTTTTTCTCAGTTGATTACAAAACTGGGTTTGCGCCAGCCCCCGAACCGAATGGCGGGGACCCCCGAGGCCGTCAGAAAAAGCGCCCAGGAGATCGGCTTTCCCGTCCTTTTGAGGCCGAGTTTTGTTTTGGGTGGACGTTCCATGTTCATCGCCAGCACCCCGGAAGATCTCGAGATCTTCTTTGCCAAGGGGGTAGAGATGAACGCTCAACGCCCCGTCTTGGTGGATCATTTCCTGGAAGACGCCTTTGAGTACGACCTTGACGCGGTCAGTGACGGAAAAAACGTCTACATTGGCGGGATCATGGAACACATCGAGGCGGCAGGCATCCATTCCGGGGATTCTGCGTGCGTTTTTCCGGCCTTTATGACCAAGCCCCACATCCTCGAAGAAATGGTCCAAGCGACAGCGAAAATCGCCCGCGATCTTCCCGTTGTGGGTTTTTTGAACATCCAGTTTGCCGAAAAAGACGGTCTTTTGTACATCCTGGAGGTGAATCCCCGTGCAAGCCGGACTGTACCGTTCTTATCCAAGGCTTCCGGCGTCAACCTGGTTGAGGCGGGTGTCCGCGTGTGGATGGGCGAAAACCTCGTCCAACAAGGCCTGGTCAAAGACGGCGGCATCGGCGTGGGAACTTGTTTGACGGGTTGGGCCGTCAAAGAAGCCGTCTTTTCCTTCGACCGCTTTCAGGATCTTGACCCTATGCTGGGTCCCGAGATGAAATCGACAGGGGAAACGATGGGAACAGGGGCGAGCTTTGGAGAAGCCTACGCCAAGGCGCAGGCCGGCGTGGGCACAACGCTCCCGACATCGGGCAGGATCTTTGTGTCGGTTCACGACCTGGACAAAGAATCGATCCTTCCGATCGTTCGGGACCTGCATCAGCTGGGATTTGAGGTTTCGGCGACCCCGGGCACTGCAGATTTTCTGGCTGAGCACGGAATCCGGGCCGAGTCGGTGCAAAAGATCCAAAAGGGTCATCCCAACGTCATCGACCTGATGCAGTCGGGTGCCGTTCATCTTTTGATCAACACGCCTAAAGGACGCTACAGCCACTCCGACGACGCCCAGATTCGCATCGAAGCCGTGCGGCGCAAGATCCCCTACACGACGACGGTTTCGGCCGCCCGTGCCACCGTCGAAGGGATCAAGTACCTTTCCCGCAAGGAATTCATCGTCCGTCCGATGCCGAAGTTGCGTTAAGTTGAACCCGCTCTGCCCTTAGAGATGAAACCCCAGAAGAAGTATTCTGGGGTGACCTTTTGGTCTGGCGTGAAACCGACGCCCTCGGCGGCAAGGAGGTGGTGCTGAAGTTCCCGACCCGAGGGGTCGGCGATCGCCAGAGTTCCGTCCTGGCGGAGGACGCGGTGCCAGGGAAGGCTGGCCACCGAGGCCTTGAGAACCCAAACGACAGTGCGAGCGCCCCGCACAAAACCTGCTTTTCTGGCTACTTGACCATACGAAGCAACTTTGCCAAAAGGAATCGCGAGGATGACTTGCCGGATTTTCTCGAAAGCGCCGGGCTCAGCAGGCGGTAAGAGCGCGTCGTTCATGCTGAGGGGCACCGGTCCAGAAATCTCAAGTTGGTTGACAAAGTTTTCAGAGAATCTGAGTCCTTCATGGTGAGGCCCTTCGAATGACGAGTTTCGTCAGGACGGTGTTGCCCATCAGGCGAATGGTCGGACCAACCTCCTTTTGAGGCATGCCCGAAGGAACCCGAATCTTGCCCAGAACGACTTGTGTTTCGTCGATCAAGACGGCATTGCTAGGTACGGTCAGAATGACTTTGGAACAAACCGCCGCAACTTCGACGCGAATTTCATGGTTGACGGGAGCGGCTTGGGAGAGGTCCCACACAAGATTACCCAACATCACACTCGCCGAAGCAGCCTCTACTGGACCGGCAAGGGTGCGGTGAATTTTGCCGAGAACGACGTGCACTTCAGAAGCTCTGTTCACAGCCGACGTTGAAGACACGGAGGGGTGTGCTGCGATCAAAGGAAGATCTGCCGTTAAGAGGTTGAGTTCGGCCAGCGTTTTGGCACGGTAAAGGTTTTCCAAACGTTCTTCGTGCTCGATCAGAGTCAAACGGCCGCAGACCAGCGCCTCGTTGAGTTGCTCCGCGACTCGCTGGCGGTCGGTGTCGGATGCGCGCAGGTTCGCACTCTGGTTTAAAAAGAATGAATTCACGGCTTTACCTCTTCAGTTGGGAGCTCGGTGGCAGAAAATCGTTTTTTTGATCAAGCCAACGGCGAATCACGGTGAGGACCTCAGCAGGTTTTTCAGCGTGAAGCCAGTGCCCGGCCCCCTCGATGGTCTGGAGCTCGGCTTGGGGAAAAAAATCCAGAATGAGGGGCCAATCCTTTGCTCGAACGTATTCTGACTGACCTCCGGCGACAAATAAGGCTGGTCCTTTCCAAACCCGGTCACGGTCCTGCTTGTCCTTCTTGTTCAGTCCAATCCAAATCTGGTCGTAGTGTTGCTCCAGAGCCTTTAGATTCAGCCGCCACCTCCAGCCTGTTCCCTTTTCGTCGGGAACAAGGTTCTTCAAAAGAAAGAGGAGGGTCGCCTTATCCGGGATCCGGGTGGCAAGGAGGTTTTGGGCTTCAGAACGTGAATGGATCGTCTCGAGGTTCACCTCCAGCAACGAAGACACGAAACCGTCGTATTGAGGCGCGTAAGCCCGCGGGGCCATGTCAACACAAATCATCCCGCTCAGTCGTTCTGGCCAACTCAAGGCAAACTCCATAGCTGTCTTGCCTCCCAAAGAATGTCCTCCGACAAGGGGACGTTCTATCTTATGCTCGTCAAGAAAGTCGTAGAGATCAGTGGCAAGTTCTTGGACTGAAAAATCGTCAAACCAGGGCGAAGCCCCATGGTTGCGTAAATCGGGGAGCCAAACTTCAAAGCCCTCGAGCTTTGAGAGAAGTGTTTGCCAGTTATCCCCCGAACCAAACAGACCATGGAGAAAAACTAGCGGGCGGCCTGATCCAAATTGGCGATAGAAAAGACTCATCTCTTAAAAGTATCATAATTTTTAGACTTTGGTGAACCCAGGATTTGACAGGCCAGGTTTCGCATTGTATACCCGACGTGGGAGTTGTTATGGCGTTTGACCTTGACGGAGCGATTCGTAAAGTTCCGAATTTTCCTAAACCCGGAATTCTCTTTTACGATATAACAGGAATCTTGGCAGAACCCAGGGCTTTTGCCTACGTCGAGGAAGAATTGCTGAGGCTGTATGAAAAATCTGGGTTGCAAGCGGTCGCTGCGATTGAGGCCCGGGGCTTTGTTTTTGCCGCCCCTCTCGCCCTGCGTTTGGGGTTGCCCTTGATTC